>CALIHW010000053.1 GCA_938020525.1 uncultured Granulosicoccaceae bacterium
GATAGCCCTGGCTATGACCCCGCATCAATCACCGGTGAAGTAGCAGGAGGATGCAATCTGGTGGCATTTACCACTGGCCGCGGCTCAACTTATGGGTGCAAACCATCGCCCTGCATAAAGATTGCCACTAATACTGAAATGTATGAACGTATGGATGATGACATGGACATCAATGCGGGTAGCATCGTCACGGATGGTGCAAGCATTGCAGAAGTGGGGCAGGAAATATTTGACCTGTTACTTGCCGTAGCATCCGGAGAAAAATCGCTTAGCGAACAACACGGTCTTGGTGATCATGAATTTATCCCGTGGCAGATTGGCGCTACTATGTGATGACTGACTGGCAGACTTCAAAATCTGGCCAATACGCAAAGGTTGTATTGGCTCCTGAACAGTTGGCATCACTTGACAGATAAAAACGCAGAAAAACGGCAGAAAACTATGCCCCAAACACCCGAATACATTATTGACTTCTGGTTCAATGCGATAGACAGCAAACAGTGGTTCAAGAAAGATGACGAGTTTGATCTGCTGTTAACAGCCCAGTTCAGCCAACTGCAACAATCAGCCGCGAAATCCGAACTGTACCATTGGCGAAAGGATGCAGAGGGACGATTGGCAGAAATTATCGTGCTTGATCAGTTCTCTCGAAACATTCATCGCAACACACCACTTGCATTTGCCAGTGACCCACTTTCACTTGCGCTGGCGCAAGAGGCCGTATCTCACGGTTGCCTTGAAGCGCTGGATCCAGTCAAACAGTCATTTATGCTAATGCCATATATGCATAGTGAATCAGAAGCAATTCATGAGATCGCCGTAGATCTATTTAAAAGCACCGGACTCGATAAAACACTTGATTTCGAGTTACGCCACCAGGCGATCATAAAAGAGTTCGGTCGTTACCCTCACCGCAACGAGATTCTCAAAAGAGAATCCACTGCGGAAGAAATTGAATTTCTAAAGAAGCCCGGCTCGGGGTTCTGACATCATTTTGCCCGCCAGATTAAAACCGCAAAGATTTAACTAACCATGCGGGATTCTATTCACAACAATAGTTTGAGTGAAGAAATAGAGCATAGACTAAGTCAATTCGACCGTATTGAAAATAATTATAACCTAACCCAGGCAGCGGTTGTCATTGGTATTTCTGCCTTGGGTAACTCAACCTCAGCTTGCATTCTGCTTACCCGAAGAAGCAGTAAGCTTCGAAAACATTCGGGCCAGTACGCACTGCCTGGCGGCAAGGTAGACCGCGGTGAAACAGTAGTTGAAGCAGCATTAAGAGAACTACAGGAAGAACTGGGACTCATTCAGAGCAGTGATTCAGTGTTGGGATTGCTGGATGATATGCCGACTCAATCAGGCTTTAACATCACCCCGGTTGTTGTCTGGATTGATAGCCTGGATAAGTTAAAACCCAACCCTGACGAAGTTGCAGACGTCTTTCAGATTCCTCTGGCAGAACTTAAATCTCTTAACCTGAATTTAAGTCAGGAAGACCCCGGCCAGGATAGAGCTTCCGCCGCGGCCCGAAAAAATACAGACATAAACAATGCGGACCTAAAAGAGACAGCAAGAAAAGAGACAGCCATAAAAGAAACAGCAAGAGAAGATGCTGAAAAGCAGACTGCTGCCTCAGAGAACGATGTAATGTCGTTATACCTGCCAAGCGTTGGTACGACGGTATACAGCCCGACTGCCGCTATTATCTACCAGTTTAGAGAGGTTGCCATGCTCGGTAAGCCAACCCGGGTAGCGCACTTTGGACAACCCAGATTTGCTTGGCAATAGCAATGAAAAACTAGACTTCCGATTGACTTGAATGCTCGATTGTCGTTGCACTTAATTCTCGACGCCAGCCACACATTCTTTCCACCGCTGATATCATTGAACCCGCGATATCTTTGCCGGTAGCATCTTCAATTCCCTGCAGTCCGGGTGATGAATTTATCTCCAGGAGCAGTGGCCCGTTTTTAGAGCGAATAACGTCAACACCTGCGACCACCAGACCCATTGCTTTCGCTGCACGCAATGCCAGCTTACGTTCTTCAGGCGTTGGTTTAATGCTTATGGCAGTGCCACCGCGATGCATATTAGCTCTGAATTCACCGGGTGCAGCTTCGCGCTGCATGCAAGCCACGACTTTGCCATCTACAACAAACAAGCGCAGATCTTTACCCTCGGCCTCTTCAATGTACTGCTGTACCAGTAGATTCGCATTCAAAGATTTAAAAGCATTAATCACGCTTTCTGCGGCTTTTGAAGTTTCGGCCAATACCACACCCCGACCTTGCGTACCTTCAAGTAACTTTACAATTAGGGGTGCACCACCGACCATCTCGATCAATTCATCAGTATCCATTGGTGAAGATGCAAAACCACTGATCGGTATATCCAGCCCCTGCTTCAGTAACAGTTGCAGAGAATATAATTTGTCACGTGATCGGCTGATTGCCTGGGATACGTTTAACGTCGGGATACCAATACTTTCAAAATGCCTGGTTAATGCACAGCCGTAAAAAGTTATCGAAGGCTTGATTCTGGGAATAATAGCATCGAGATTATTCAACAGTATTCCACCACGGGTATGCACTTCAGGTGCATCGGCATCGAGTTTCATATAACACTGGCGTATGTCAAAAAATCGAATGTCGTGCCCTCTTTCGCGCCCGGCCTCGATGATCCTCTGGTTGCTGTATAGCTTCGGGTTACTCGCCAGCAGACCAATACGCAAACCATCTGTGTTGCTCTCATGCTTTGCATAGACCGCAGCTATTTCTGCATCTGTTTTACTACCGAGTAAAAAACTCGCCGCCGGATCAACCAGCACGCGACCACTCATCGCCTCACGACCGATCAACATGCGATAACCCATGCTGTCCCTATTGGTAAGCGTAAGCTCGATGTCCCACCGGTCTTCGCCAATACCAAAACAGGTTTTTATCACGTAGCGTTTCTCTGAAAAGCCACCACTGTTTTTTACCGTACGTCGATCATGCACGGGTGCCTCACAGCGCAATACCGTGGATCTTTCACCCTGAAGTGGATGCACTTCAAAAGACACCCAGCGCGCGTTATTTCTTGTGAATGATCTTATGTTGAGTGCATGTAAAGATGACGTTCGCGCGCCAGAGTCTACCCGGGCTTTAACTGCAGGTATGCCAAGATCAACAAAAGAACACCACTCTTGCGAACCTGCAATCACACGTGACGCGTTGTCATTCATGGGCTTTGGTCTTGTGTTATTAGCTGAATTTGCCTGAGGGAAACCTGCAATTGTATTGCAAGTTTCGCCAGGGATCATCATGTAGAAAATTACATTCGTAGAAGATGCTCTCAAACACCTTCAAGATTTCAAATCGGCGGAAACAGTATTATAAGCGCTAGCAGGTATACAAACTACCGCCGGATCACCTGCTGCCAGATCAAGCTGCTATCGAATCAACCAATAATACGCTGGCCCGAAACCGAGCCTTGCACGGGGAATCAGGTAAACAGATCGAGAATGTCGTCTTGCTCGAGCTTGCCGAGCCCCTGCTCCTGATTTTCCACAACGATGTTGGCTAGCTGGCGCTTGCGCTCTTGCATTTCGACAATCTTTTCTTCAACCGTTTGTTCGGTGATCATCCGGTAGACGAAAACGGGCTTATCCTGCCCGATGCGATGCGCACGGTCAATTGCCTGATTCTCGACCGCAGGATTCCACCATGGATCATAAAGAATTACGGTATCAGCTTTGGTCAGGTTAAGACCCGTACCACCCGCTTTAAGAGAAATTAAAAATACCGAGACGTTTCCGGACTGGAATTCATCGACCACTTCATCGCGCTTTTTGGTTTTGCCGGTCAGCTTGGTGTAGCTGATACCCGCCTCGACAATCTTGTCTTCGATTAACGACAACATCTCGGTGAACTGCGAGAACAATAATACCCTTCGCCCTTCTTCAACAAACGTAGGCAGCATATCCATCAGCGCATCGAGTTTGGCAGACGCGTGGATGTTCTGTGCGTTCTGCATTTTAACCAGCCGCGGATCAAGACAGGTTTGACGCAATTTCAGCAGTGCATCAAGTACTGTGATATGGCTCTGCGCAAGGCCACTTTCTGCCAGAGCTTTGCGTACTCGAGCTTCCATGGCTGCACGTATGCCTTCATACAAAGCAGATTGCTCCGGATGCAATGCAACGCGATGAATTATTTCTGTTTTAGATGGCAATTCGGACGCTACTGCATCTTTACTGCGACGCATGACAAAAGGTTTAAGGCGATTCGTCAGTGCGGTTGATGCTAATGAGTCTGCACCTTTTTCAATCGGGTTTCTGAAAGTTCGATTAAATTGTTTCTGATCACCAAAAAAGCCTGGCATAAGAAACCGAAACTGTGACCACACTTCACCCAGGTGATTTTCAACCGGCGTACCAGTCAGACAAAGCTTGTGCTTAGCCTTAACTTCACTGACGGCTTTGGCTTGTTTGGTTGCAGGGTTTTTAATAGCCTGCGCTTCATCAAGAATTAGGTAGTGATACTCGACCTTGCTATGCACATCGTTATCTCTTGACAACAAGGCATAGGTGGTTAACAACAAATCGTACTGCTGAATCGAATCGAAATACTCAGCGCGTTCGGTGCCATGCAACACGACAACTTTTAAATCAGGTGCGAACTTCTCTGCTTCACGACGCCAGTTACCCATTAAGCTGGTTGGAGCCACCACCAGTGAAGGTGAAGTCGCACGACCACTTTGTTTTTCAACAAGTATTGTCGCCAGTGCCTGCACTGTTTTACCCAGACCCATATCATCAGCGAGAATGCCGCCAAAGCCAAACTCGCGTAAAAACTGCAGCCAGTTGAGGCCGTCGCGCTGATAATCACGCAATTCTGCAGTTAATGACGTTGGCAGCGGTACGTTTTCAATACCATCAAAGTCTTTTATCTTCTGCAGAAGCTCACCCAGTCGGCCAGAGACCTCCCAATCGAGCTCTACTTCACCAACACTCTCTATACCCTGGGCAAGATCATTGATCACCGTGGCCTGTAAGTCAGAGAAACGCAGTTTGCCGTCTTCGTGCTCGTGCATCTCAATCAACACTTCAAGCACTGGCCGGATATGACTTATCGGGAACTCAATTAATGTTTCTTCATCAAGCCAGACAGTCGCTGATGCATCCGGGTCTTCGAGATAACGAGGCAGATCAGGCCCGACACGCTCAACAAAACTCGCAAGGATCGGGATCAGTGAAATTGTCTGGCCATCAATAATAAAATTCAGATCAAGGTCAAACCAGTTGTTTGCCGGAGAGTGATCAATATTCATCTGCCACTCTTTGGAGGTGACAATGCGGAACTCGAACTCTGGCGTGCGTTCGATTATCCAGCCATTCTGTCGGAGATCAGACAACTTACCGTCGATCAGATCTTGCCATAGCACCATGTCACGGGAAGTCTTGGCTTCCACATTCATGATAATGGTGCCCTTGGATTGTCGTGTGGTTACCCACTCAGGCAGGTTTGATCCGGTAAGTTCATTGATAAGTGCAAGCTCGTCTTCTGCCATTCTGACGACGCGTACAAATTGTCCGTTTTCCTGTCGGTGCAGAAATTCTTTTTCACCATCAATTGCCATCATATGCGGCAGACGCGCGCCGTCGTAGTCGACCAATATTTCTGCATAACGATGCGTACCACTGCCATCCTTACGAGCAGTCAGTATGACTACGCCACGTGGTTTAACACCTGCAATCTGTCTGATATCAACCGTTGCGGGTAATGGCAGGTCTACTGACTCAAGTGACTCGACCATAAGCTCCGAGATACGCATGGCATCTTCTTCTGCTACCGGTGGAAGGTACGCTACACCGGCTAAAAAGCGTGGTGGAACATCGGTATCAATCACACCACAACGTGCGGAATCCGGTATTACATACCACGGTGGCTGAGTTGGCATACAAACAAAAGACTCATGACTCTCGGCGAGTGACATCTTAAGCTTGCGCAACTCCTGGCCTGCATCCTGCCACTCGGCACTTATGCTGCGATTAACATCTATGCGTAACGGTTTACTGTCAAAAGCTTCGTAGTAGCAGTTGCCACTCTCAACCATCCAGCGGAACACCATATAACCATGCTCACCGCTTAGATGTAATCCGGACGGACTGTCTTTTAAGCCGATCAACGCGTTACAGATGCGTGCATCGCGACTGGTTAAATCAGAAGAATCAAAATGACGCCTGTCAAGCGGCAAAGGCGATGATTTACCTAAGCCGCCACTGCGCAACTTACGCGCGGAGAATGCAGCGACTGAATACTTAACATCCTGCTTCATTCGCGTTTGACGTATGCGATACAACACGACAACACTGTCTGCGGACAAAGCCTGATCTTCCTGCTCGGTCTGGTTGTTGAGTGCGTTGCGCCAGATTGCAACGGAATCTGCACCTGCTACCGGTACATCTTCAGTCTCTACCCATGTATACAGTGCAGCACCGACATGCTTGCAGTTAATCCGAACCGGACAACTACAAATGCCACGCAGGCTTAGATTCTCGCGACCGCGCGTGATGTCGACTTTAAGCTGGTATTCGTTTTCGTCCGAACCTTTAACGGTCGCCTGCAGCGTCTTAACGCCATTGAAGACCAGCTGCTGCACACTGCCCGCTTCTGCGTATTGTTTGGCACGATTGCGCGTCGCCTCGTCAAACTCAATATCACAGGCACGCAGCATGTCGGCCTTGCCAAATGGATTGGACTGCACAACATTGCCGGTCTCTGTGACAGGAATTGACGCGTTTTCTGGATTAACCGAGTTCATCTAGACCAAAAATCAGTGATCAACTATCCATCTCAACAAAGGGCGCATTCGCAAGTAACTCTTCATAATGCGAGCCAACTGTCTGTAGATTGATCGTGTTCAAAAAAGCCGAATAAGCCAGATAACTTAACAGAAATCGCATGTCACTGGCCCAGTCGGGCAAATATTTCGGGCGATGGCATAGCCCCGCCTGGGAAAGTTCAGCCAGCACCGGGATATCTTCCAGATCCAGCTTGCCGCAAAACATCAAGAGCAAACAATCAGGTCGTCCCTGAGCTACCAGGGTACGCAAAAAATTGTGCACGCGAATCAAACCATCGAGGTAGACAATATCTTTGGTAAAAGGTGCACCACCACTCATTACCCCACCACGAAAAACACGACGCGTGTTTTCAAAAGCCTGAACTTCCGTACCGGTGCGCTCAAGAAAGTAGCGATAGACCTCCAGAAAGTCAGCACCATCCGCTGCCATTTTTATGGCGATGGTGCGATCCGCCAGCCGACGCAATCGCTCCAGATCCATCGAGCCTGTAATAAATTCCGAAAACACAGCAAGACCTTCCTGCGTGCGCGTGGTACCCGCATGACTTGCACCGAGAATCGGCAGCTGCTGCTGATGTTTGCCGTTGAGCGATGTGGCTACATGGATACCGGCTTCGTGATGAATCAGCTGAGGAATGTCTTTGTCGTTGAATGTCGCAGCACGTCTAATACGAATGCGTTCTGAACCCGCTAACGCATTGGCCGACAGCTCATCAACCAGAAACACATCCGGCGCATCATCGGCAAACAGCTCTTTTACCACCCGGCCGATTTTCTCGACCATCTCTTCACTACTGACATCGCGCTCCGGTAGAAACCGCTGATCAAATCCCTTGAGACTGTCCAGCGTCTGATCGAAGGTCTGCGCAAGCGTAAGAGACGTGCTCTTACCGTCCATTAAAGCGTCATCCGGCGCACCGTATAAACGACGCGAATAGTCATAAAAGGCCGGTGTTCCTGTGTTGAGTAACATCTGTGCGCTATTTTCAATTGCATCGGCCTGTCGAGCGAGCCATTTATCGATTGTGGAGCCCTGCAACTGACTACGCGCGTAACTAATCTTCTCAAGTGCCGGCGTTGCGTCGTATTCCGGGTATTCGACCACCGGCAATTCTTTTGCGCCCGCCTTAAAAAAGCGCTCTCTGACACTGCTATGCCAGCCAAGGTGACTCAGTACCCGTGTTTTACGCGCAGCGTCATGCAGCAGTTCACAAACACCGGTAATGCGCTGTGCAGCGGAATCACTCACTTAACAACACCGGACACACGCACCGCCTACCGCATTTGCAGTAGTCAAGCACGACGACACCGAGATTGGTAAGAATAATTGGTGGTTGAAGATACTGTAGCCCATCAGAAAAGTATCGGGAGTTAACGTGTTGTTCTTTAATTTGCCGACCGACTATTTTAACTGGAATAAAGGCTTCAATGCCAAAGACAAATATTCAATAGCTCAATGCCAACAACCTGCAACAACAAACAAGGCGCATCAAACAGGGAGCAAACAACACAAGCAGCCCAGCCGGACGAGTTTACAATGATCCTGCAAATATTCTCAACACTAAATGACGTACCAGTTCGTCACTCATCTCTGCACGCAGAATTCTTTCTTCATCGTCTTTGGCGAGAACATCGGTTTCATCATAGGTATAGTCGCGAATGACGGACACAGTCTGCGGTTGTTTATCAATGCTTTCCTGCGCCAGCTGGCCAGCTTTAATACTGTCTGTGCTTCGAATAGTGAGGAGATCTATTGCGTGTTGAAGTTCATATTCACTGACGCGACCAACAGAACTTACCGATGCCACTCGGCGGGACAACTCCTCTTTGTCGAGCAACACCAGCGTATCTGCATCAGCACGCTTTGTTGCAAATTGCACCTGTTGTGCCGTTAGCTCATTGCGCAGGGCGCGCAAAATACTGGCATCACCCTCGATATACAGCTGCCCGACCACCTGACTACCGGACTGCCTGCCACTACCGCGAGCATTAAATCCACAGGCAGAAACAACGACCGTTGTCAGCAACAGGATAATCAGAGCATTGACTAAACGACCCTGGCCTCTGTTTCGGCCTCGGCGGCTACAGTTATTCATCACGACACCACTATGTTCACAAGCTTCTCCGGCACAACAATTACCTTGCGAACAGTTTTTCCTTCTGTATGACGCTGGATATTTTCGTCCGCCAGCGCCAGTTTCTCACAATCGTCTTTGCCGGCACCACTGGCAATTGTAATTTTACTGCGCAACTTACCATTCACCTGCACCACCATTTCGATTTGATCCTGCACCAGCGCAGATTCGTCGACCACCGGCCATGTGGCGTCCACAACAGGCAGATCGTCACCATGAAGTTCACGCCAGATTTCGTGACACACATGCGGTGTAACCGGTGCCAGCATAAGAGTTGCTGATTCAACTGCCTCACGCATGACTGATTTGTCGGCGTCTGACTCCGGCTTGAAGCGATTGACCTCATTCATCAACTCCATGACTGCAGCGATTGCGGTATTGAATGTATAGCGCCGCTGCATATCGTCAGTGACCTTTTTAATGGTCTGGTGGGTTTTCAGTCGCAAGCTGCGTTGTTTATCTGTGAACTCGGCAGGCATCACATCAGTTGCTATACCACTGGATATCAGTTCATGGCACGACTTATAGAATCGCTTGATAAACCGACTGGCACCTTCAACACCGGCATCACTCCACTCCAGTGACTGATCGGGAGGAGATGCGAACATTTAAAACAACCGAACAGTATCCGCACCATAGCGATCGATCATTTCCTGCGGGTCAACACCATTGCCGATGGACTTCGACATCTTTTGCATGCCACCCACGGTAACAACACTTCCATCTGTCTTGCGTGTGGCACCGGTAATTTTGCCTTTACCATCACGCTCTATATCTACCTCGGCAGGCGTGACATAGGATTTCCTGCCACGCTCGTCTTCGGTAAAGTAAGTTTCCGCAACCACCATTCCCTGCGTGAGTAGCCTGGTAAAAGGTTCATCTGAGGTAACCAGTCCGACATCACGCATTAGCTTGTGGAAAAAACGCGCATACAATAAGTGCAGCACTGCATGCTCGATACCACCAATATACTGATCAACCGGAAGCCAGTAGTTCGCACGGTCATCAAGCATACTGTTTGCATCGGTACAGCAGTAACGCGCGTAATACCAGGACGACTCAAAGAAGGTATCGAATGTATCTGTCTCACGTGTACCAGCCTCAGAACTGCCAGGTACTGTTGTCTCATAGAATGCGGGGTCAGATTTAATTGGTGAATTGACACCTGCAAACTCTACGTCTTCAGGCAGCACAACAGGCAAATCGTCTGCTGCCACAGGATAGACCTGATCATCTTTGTCATAGATCATTGGGATCGGGCAACCCCAGTAGCGCTGCCTTGATACCCCCCAGTCCCGCAATCGATAGTTGATCTTGCGTTGACCGTCTGCCCTGCTTTCAAGAGCGCTGCAAATTTTGTCGAATGCCTCCTCAAAACCCAGACCGTCAAACTCGTTAGAGTTGCACAACCTTCCATGCTCAACAAACGCAGCATCGTCGATATCTGCAGGCTGGTTGTCTTTACTACAGATAACAACGCGCTTTTCTATGTTGTACTTTTCTGCAAATTCCCAGTCTCGCTGATCGTGCCCGGGTACTGCCATCACAGCGCCTGTGCCGTAGCCCATCAATACAAAATTGGCGACCCACAGCGGCACCTTGTCACCTGTTAGCGGATGAATCAAAGAGATACCCAGGGGCAGCCCCTTCTTCTCCATGGTCTCCATATTCGCTTCTGAAGTATCAGTGGTTTTGCACTCTTGCAAAAAGGCTGCAAGTTCAGGATTGCTTTGCGCGGCTTCCTTGGCCAGCGGATGCTCTGCAGCAACTGCCGCATAGGTCACCCCCATCAATGTATCCGGACGAGTGGTGTACACGGCAAGTTTGCTTCCGTTATCTACTTCAAATGAAAACTCGACACCTTCAGAGCGACCAATCCAGTGACGCTGCATGGTTTTGACCGATTCAGGCCAGCCATCCAGCTTGTCTATATCGTTTAATAACTCCCCCGCATAAGCTGTAATACGGATAAACCACTGCGGTATCTCACGACGCTCTACCAATGCACCTGAGCGCCAGCCGCGGCCATCAACCACCTGTTCATTGGCGAGTACGGTCTGCTCTTCCGGATCCCAGTTGACGACCGCCATTTTTTTATAGGCAAGACCTTTTTCAACCAGCTGGGTAAAAAACCATTGTTCCCATCGATAATATTCAGGTGTGCAGGTAGCGAGTTCGCGTGACCAGTCATAAGCGAAACCCAGACTCTGCAACTGCTCCTTCATGTAGGCAATGTTTTCGTAAGTCCAGGAAGCGGCCGGTACCTTGTTTTTGATTGCAGCATTTTCAGCCGGCAGGCCGAAAGCATCCCACCCCATGGGCTGCAGCACGTTCTTGCCAAGCATGCGCTGAAATCGGGAAATCACATCGCCGATACTGTAGTTGCGCACATGCCCCATGTGGAGCTTGCCACTTGGATACGGGAACATCGACAGGCAGTAGTACTTCTCGCGGGACGGGTCTTCGGTGACCTCGAAACAGCGATTGGTATTCCAGTAGTCCTGAGCAGTCTTCTCGACCGACTGGAAATCATAGGTTTCTTTTAACAATGCCGTAACTCTTTGTATTTACGATGTTTATTTCACTACTCGGTAGGCTGCTCTGTTTCCGATCCCTCGAATTATTCTTTCGAATCAGCCCAGCAGACCATTATAGCAAGGGTTACACATTTAATGACTGTATCGATTTGGCTGGTTGATCCCAACATATCATACCGACTACCGGGAAAAGGAAGCAGTACTGAGAAAACGCCTGGTGGATCTAACCGAAGTTAAAGCAATGTGGTAAACCCTAAGTATTGCCACAGATGATTTAGATCGTGAAATTTAAGACCCCGACTACGATGCAATAGCCAAGCTCGTGCTGCTCGTATGTCTTCTTCCCCATCCGACGAACTGAAGCGATTCAAATACTGATAGCTTCTCTTCCTACTGCTATCTATCACAAATGACACCGCCACAGCTGTTGCCCCAGCTATATCTCTGTTTATTTTCAACTCTAACGCATTGCTGTCATTGAATATCTTCTCTTCTTTTATCTATAGATCATAATACCTAACAACAGAGTGTGATATCTTCAGCTGGTTCTTTTCAAACAAAACCATTACAAAAGAATCTTATAAATCATCTGCCTGGTGCAAATACAAGAGATTGATCTAAACCAAAGAGTTGAATAAAATTTGAAAAATCTACTGCTAACAACGCTACTACTGGCACTCGCAGCTTGTAGTGGTAAGGAAGACACTTCTGAGGTCGTCACTTCAGATCCTGTAACTACTACTCCGGTAGCAGAAGAGAATACTCTGCCCGCTACTCCTGATTTCTTAGGCTCTAACGGCGTACTAGGCATATGGTACTGTGCAGTAGGTGGAACAGTCTCAGGCGAATATATAGCTTTTTGGAACAACCCAACTCAGCTCAACTTTCTTGAAGATCAGACCGTCATTATTGAGAACGTCGACTCTATCAGCTCTTGGTGGTACACAGATGTTGGTGTAGCCGTACAGTGGTCTCACATCGGCAACACCTCTGTGTATCAAGAGTCTCCCAATGGTGGCATGCAAGCCAATGAAACCCACTGCCTCAGAAACCTTCCACCGGTTGAGTAGTTACCAACAGCAGATACAACTTGCGACTGAAACAGAGTAGCTAAGCGACAATGGCGGTTACCGCGAGCTGTTTCTTGCTGCAGATCAATCCTTCAAGCGACTCTGCGTAAATCGTAAAGTGATACGACTTCTTCAATTCCTTTGCGCAGATCCGAATTGAGGCTCAGATCAAGCTGCAGCCTTTTCGCAATTCGCGCCCGCTGCAATGCAGCGTCCCGGTAGCGTACAAATGTATTTGCATCAGGCTTGGGCTGAGTACCGGCAGTCTTTGCATACAGTGCCACATAACTTTCAGACGGCACTGCACCATTGCGAATATTGACCTTCAATCGACTCTCAGCCAACAAGGTATCGACAATATCTCTCTGAAATTGCGCCTGATCTATTTGTTCATCAAAAAAGGTAGTTATCAAATGATCACGCTCGTCAGCACTCAAGCCGTATTCATGAGCAATAATGGCGAGATTTTGAACAGCGTAGTTATCTGAGGAAACGATTGAGAATTCTATTAACGAACGCAGCTTAGCCACCAGTTCTTCATTCAACACAGATGCCGCGGATTCACTACCGGATTCGTAGCGTTCTATTTCCTGTGTCAGTTTTACCAACAGTGGCCTGACCACCCGGCCTCTGACATGATACGACCAGTATATTCTGATACCACTGTGCTTCCACCAGCTGGACATCACATCGGGGTCCCGAATGCCTTCTTCCTCGCTGATAGCAGTATCAATTATTTTGGTAATGATGCCGCCCAGCGTATAGGGTTCATGGGTTGCGGTTGGCTGAATATCCATCTCTGTAAAACGATCAAAGTTATACTGCTGCTCGGCTACAATTAACGAGTCACATAACAACGTGGCTTCAGCTTTCTGTTGCGCCGCAACACTTGATTCTGCATCGGTTAGTTCAGCAACCATTGCCGCAAGCGGACCGCCAAAGCGTCGTTTAATATTATTCAACGATTGATCGTAACCCGCGACAGGACGGCATCCGTCTTCCACTACATCATGCAGTATTGCAGTGGCTGCAAAAGATGGCTCCAGCGCTTCACCAAATATCTTCTCAGCAACTGCGGCAATGCGCAATGAGTGCCCAACCATGGTACATGCGGATTTTCGCCGACCTTTTTCAAGGTACTGCATCATTTCCAGAGCCGCTACATGCAATGTATCTATCGAGTTAAAATTTTCAGACGCGTTAAAAGATCCAACTAACGGTAAGCTGTTATGCGTTTCGTTAACGGCTTTTCCGCGACGCCCTACGAGCCTGCGACGTTTATGGGGCTGCTCTAACACATCACTGACAGACATCATCAGAGTGTGTTCAAGCGGTTCTGCCAATGCACCGTAATCTACTCCCTCTAAAGCCAGTGCTGCTTCTGCACGCTCATGGTGCAGCTTTAACCAGCTGTACTCAGGGAACTCAGAATCACAATCGATCCCAAGTTTACGAACTTCGGCTTTTTTCGCTTCATCAAGATTAGCAAGTATTTCATCTCCGGCAGCGCGTGCAACCAGGCGCAGCTGAGAAGCTTCAATAGCTACTATGACCGTTGCATAGGGTCGTGGCAGCGTCAGACTTGCCAACCCGTTGCTTTCCCCGGCCTTAACTTCCCTGGCCGTATCTTCCACGGTCTTCTCTTCAAGGGCATGCAGAAATTCCAGATGGTACTTTTTAATGTTCTTGACGTGGTGGGTGACATTTTTGCCAAACAGCTTATCTATTTTTCTGTATGTTATTTTTTTACACTGACCCGGCAGTACCGCCGAATAGCGATCAGTCAACCCAATGGTGTCGCGAATCATTGCAGCGACAATGACATCATGTTCCAACCGGGTTGAACCACATCGCCGATTTCCAAATCGTTTTACACCCTGCAACATAACACCCACCAATATGTCAGAAGCTATCGATGGCTCTAGCTTGGCAAGACTATTACTATTAATTAGCTTATCGCTGAACGGTATCTGTCTGATCAACGGTGCAATATTCACCAACTCTGGATTTGCATCCAGATCAGGACGCATCGACTCACAAAGAATTTCGCGACCACGGACAGTTTCAAAAACACCCGGAGTAACCTCACTAAGGTGCAACCAGTCCTCGCGCTCAGCCTGCAGCCATTCGCGCGAGACTTTACCGACGATAGCGCGCTCATCATCTCTGGTTGCAACCAGTAGATTGTAGGCGCGAAGTAAATTGCGTATATCTTTTGTGCAGTAGGGCATAGCCCGGGCGTCATCCGTTATAACAGTCTGACAATTAAAACTCAGGTCTACGTTGACAGGAAATACCTGTGCAACTGCTTAACAATACTTTTCCAAGTTCGTCATCTAATGTGAACGGCGTCACTCACGGAATATTGATATAGGATTTTCAAATGGTGATCGTGTTCACCAAATACAGCTAATGGGAGGAAGTCCGTGGCAGCCTACCTGCTTAACCTCATCAACATAAAAAGATGAGCTAAAGCCGCGCGCAAAGTCTGTCACTGCAAACCGCATTCCCCGAGCTACAAATCGAAACCCCAATAGCCATTCTCCCTGCGGAGGCTGTCACCAAAGCATTTTTTGAAATCCTGTTCGACTATATTTTAATGCATGCCCCAAAGCCAAGTCACTCTCCCTATGGGAGAGTCCAATGCGTTGTTTGCATTGGGAGAGGGATACTTTTGGCAATAAATTCAAAGTTTAAGCTAGAAGTCTAATTGAATATCTAACCAGACACACCCCTCTTCCGGCGCAAACTACACGCCGGATTCTCCCCAGGGAGAATGTTATGTGATAGTCACTAAAACCTTTGACGACACCCTCCAGAGGAAGAATACAAAGCGTATTTGCTTTGCAAGAGGGATCGAAAACCCAAAAAATCCGCTGCCTGATTAAACATAACCCTGACCGGCCGCTACCGCGTAAGCTATGCGAGATCCCGAATAGCCAATAGACCCGGGTTCCCGGTATTGGGTTTAGGCTCTGAATTCCGCCCCAGCGAATATGTGGCCGCAGCTAATCAGCCATTTGCCACGAATCTCAAGATGTACCGAATCCCCATTGTGATCATGACAATCGACAACAGCGTGATAGGAAAAATTTTCCGGATCAAGTGTGACATTGCATTGCTTGAAGTCGATAAACGCTCGCACACGGGAGTGACAGCATTTATAGATGGCTTCTTTGATCGAAAAGATCAACTTGTGAGCTTTACCACCCATTGGATCACGGCCCGATTGGGCAAGTAATTTATCAAGACCGGCGGTAGCCGATTGCTCCAGGTCTGTCAGAACCACATCTGCGACTTCGGGAACGAGCTCTTCAAACGGCTCGACGTCAATACCGATGCCGTCCAGAACAGATTTAGGTGCAACGGCCACAGCACAGTAGAGATCTGAATGGGAAATACTGCCGATTACTGATCTTGGCCAAACTGGCTGCCGATACTCACCAATCAGCAGGGTTTCAGAGACGCCGGTAAGCGATGCAATTAAGCGCCTCGCCTGACTGCGGCCAGCCGCAAACTCGGTATAACGTTTCTCACACACATCGCCTATCTGAGCTCGTTCAGCCTGCGCCAGCTCATCTAGCCAGCTGTCACGATGATCGCAACGGGTCAGCACTCCAGCTGAGAACAACGATGAGATATCTACAGAGGTAATTAACGTCTGTCTGTCCGGTAGAAACAGCTCCTCGCCGGATGTGCACAACTGGGCGGATGTCGCCATATGATTCTCCATTTTCAACATCACAACACTCCTCCTTTGCAACCATCCGGTGGACATCCAATCCGCCGGTACCTGCAGGGTACATGGGTGTTGGTAAAGCTACACGAATTAACTTCTATAAGTGGGGATTCGGCCAAATAATACAAGCTGACCGCACGGTTCAAACAAAGAGTTAAGGGTTCAAGTTAGACAAAGGGTTCAGATCAAACACAAGTCTAAGGTCTAACAACAGTCCCAGGTCAAACAAGGGCCCCAGGTCAAAAGTGTTCAGGCCACGCGGGACAGAACACATACCATTCAACGACTTTACTAACTGACAATCGCAACGTCGCAGCACCTGTTCACAAAGAACAACTATAGACTGATTTTGTCAGGACAGTGGTGTACATATCGTATATCTGTATTTATATACAGTATGTAATAACTCATACTCTACGGGAATCAAAAGCTTACAGCACACCGGCACAACATTACATTTTCAGGGTGCGTTATTGCGAACTCGTGGTCAGACTAAACAATTGACATTGAATATCGCATATGGTTTTCATTTGTAATTCTTGCAAATCTAACGTGTTTCTGACGATTCTAACGAGACTCACAAAAGACCAACCAACCTAGCCTGGATTATTCATCAGGCGACAAGCAAATGTTGGCGAAATGCTATGTATACAGTTCCGAACTACTTTTTTGGCACCTTAATTCAAAATAGCAGTGTGTCTATTCGACGCCAGAAGAAAATCTGGCGTCACATCTCGGCCCATCCTCTTCGGCACGTGGCGAGCCACGTTTCTCAGACCACGTTTCCTCAGGCGATTGGCCGACCTGTTTAGCCAGATTTCCTCTGAGCGCCAAATCCTCATGAATAACCCAACCTAGGAGCTTGTCCGAGAATGAATGATCTACTGCGAAAGCGATCTTTTGGCCAGCTATTGCGATCGATATCGTTAAATATGAATGACTATTCGCCTCAATCGATCGAAATATCTGACTCAAAATCTCACTGTCTCGCTACGACCCTCATTCTCGGACAAGCTCCTAGGAGTCTGCGCGGTAGAAATCCGCGTAGCGAGAACGTGCCATGGCGAGGACGTTTTTACTATCATTTGAGGCGCATAGTTGTTCATACGTAACGAAAATGATCGATGATTATTGTCGCCTTGGCACACCGTCAGGGCGCGTTCGCAGTAGCGGACGTTCTGCCGCGCAGACTTTCATCCTAGACAAAGCTAATAGCTGAGAGATGACTAAAGTCAGGCCTCAGACGAACGCTGATCGGCTAATTCAGCATCACGAAACGAAAAGTGATAGACACGCAACAACACCAGGCCAATGACGGTCACACCGAGCCACGCAGGCAAATGGTAAAAAATCGCTGCACTTACAGCAGTAGATGCATCAATACCAACCGCTGTCAGCGCAAGCACATAGCAGTACTCGATCGTGCCAAAAAAACCGGGGCTTGTCGGTAGTGTTAATCCCACCACGGTAAATCCCAAAATAATGATTCCTGTCAACGGCGAAACATCCAGATCAAATGCAAGTAACGAAAAATAAAAACACGCTGCATGACATAACCACTGCAACACGGAGTTGATGATTACGCGCAGATAAAGTTTCTTTGTACCGAGTGCTGCTAACCCGGTACTGAGATATCGAATTTGCTGTGCAAGTTTCCCCCTGAGACTGAGAGGAATAAACGTAAACTTATACTCAATAAAGTGAATAAACTGATCTGTAAAGCGCGCCAGCAATACACTCGCAATCAGAATGACACAGGCCGCGGCAAGTAAAAACACCGCACTGCCATAATAGATTCTGGAATACCCTTCCGCTAGAAGTGCCAGTGAAAATAGCAACAAAACTACAAGAATATCGAACAAGCGCTCTACGACCAGCGTTGCCAATACTGTAGATTTCGGAATCGAAAATTTCTCCCCGGCAAAATAAACCCGCACCAATTCCCCGAAGTGGGCCGGCAGCAGATTATTACCAGCAGCCCCTGCCATCATCGCCGGTACCAGCTGACTACCGGATACCGTGTAGGACGGCGACAAAAGAACACTCCAGCGCAACGCTTTTAACCAGTAGAAGCCGAGGATGCTTAGAAACATCGGTACGATCGGCCAATACTCAGCGTCACTAAAAGCGTTACGGATACCGGCAATGTCTGTGTCTTTCAGAGCAAGGAATAAAAATAAAACACTAAGCAGCAAACCGGAGAGGATAAGTAGTTTTTTCAACAGAGCACCACGGAGCCGATTGCCGGTAATAAGACAAGAAACATCAGATAAAGAAACAATACAGCGGCAATGACGGCCATCATTTCACAAATTCTTATGCAAAGTGGGCAATGGCGATCCCGAAAAGCGGTATTTTCGCTGTCCGTTTTTGCTGTATTGGGGGAATTTTACCTTAACAGAGTCACACTTATCTCCTGTAGCTATCTTCCGAAGTACAAATGTTTACGAAATCTGCATGCACTGTCGATATAATCCCCGCGTTGTTACCTCGGCAAAATCATGACTTCTCGCCAAAAACAAACTTTATTCATATTGCTGCTAGTTGGCATCGCACTTAACCTGCTAACTCTGATTCTCTGGAATCCGGCGTATATTGCGAACGATGGCATTCAGTATATTTCCACCGCTGCGAACTGGCTGTTTGGAAAAGGATTCTCCACCAACGCGTTAATCTACGGGCCTCACTTTCAAGGTGTTCTGCCAGCGGTACAAACAGTTTGGCCACCGGGCTATCCTTTCGCAATTGCGATCACCAGCAGACTCGGTTTCGATCTGGAAACCACCGTGTTGATCTTGAACCTGATCATGCACGTAGCAGCCGCCGCCGTGATGTGGCGGATTTTTCTGAAAATGGGGGTGGAAAGATTTTTCGCCACGGTCTGCGCATTCATCTTTTATGTAATGGCGATACCATGGTCATACGTTAGCTCCGGCCTCACCGAGCCGTTATTCACTACTCTACTGTTACTTGGCATGTTGTTTCTGCCAGTTCCAAACAAAGGCAATATATTGCACTGGGTAGTATGCGGGCTGTTTCTGGCCGCCAGCATATTTGTTCGCTACTCGAGTGTATTTGCGACATTCGGTACCGGCGCTGGCATTTTTATTTATTTGATACTGTACGAACGCCGATCTATAGGTGCGTTGGTAAAACCCTGCATTAAGCTGACAATGTTAATCGCGTTGCCAACTATAGTGTTTGGTTGCCTGATGTACCGAACAAACATACTCATCGGAACCCTTGACAGATACTCAGGCTCAAAAGTACCCGAAACTCTGGGCTCGACTGCAAGGCGCTGGTTGGCTAAATTTTCAGAACTACTTGGCTTTTCAGTAAGCGAAACATCAAACAACGGATGGCTGGCAATATTCTGGTTTTTAGTTTTTTGCCTGATTATATTGGCAATTGTATTTTGCTTTTTACTAGGAGATAAAAATTACCTCAGGTCATCATGCGGGTCATCATCCAAGGCATTAACCAAGCCACCAACCAGACCCGCGAGGACAGAATATCTTCGTGTATTTACCTTAGTAACTTTTTTCCACAGCCTCGCACTGTTTGCGTACTTAACAATAAACTCTGTTCAATCGTCTCCGCTTGAGATAATAACCCGCTATCTCTATCAAATTTATCCAAGTATCTATGCAGCCTTTTGCTATATGGTGTTTTCTCTGTTCGAGCAATTCAACTCTGGAAAAAAGCAGATTTTTCTTAAAACATCCACCTCTGCACTGATCGTGTTATACCTGTTTGCACAGATAAACTCTGTATGGGTCACCCGACCGAGTTATTTCAGAGATTCTCTGGAAACCACCGAACTCATGGAGTTGCACGTTAAAGATTCTGTTAGCGTTAAAAATTTTATAAAACGCTGCTTCGCTGACGGCAAGCTCGGTAAAACACTCTGGAGCCCTCATGCGCAGCCTATTCACCTGCACACCGGGGTACCCACTATTTCTCAATCCCACAACTACACTGACAAACCATTCGATGCAGAAGAGTTTCAGGATCGGGTAATGCAGTATCAAACTGGAATGTTCATATTTGTCAATTTCCGCAATTCTCCAAACGAAAATCACGATAATTACATAAGCTCTGCCAAAACCTGGTTGATCAATAATAGTTATCACCCGGTTGAGTTGCAGTCTAATACATTTGGAATGAACCGAACCGTTGCTATCTACAGCGCCGATCCTGACTGTGATGCGAGTTGAATGCTCCCATCAAACAACATGCAAGTGGCAACACATATTAAAGAACCAAAAATGAACGAACCAAAAAAAACTGAGGTACACAAAGAGCAGCTAAGCCAGCATCTATAATTTGGTTACGTCTAATTTGGCCTCTTTATTTTGGCCTCTCTAATTTGGTGCTGGCGGCACAGATTGTCGAATTTCATCAAGCACTGACGGGTTTGCCAATGCCATTACGTTGGTGATTTCATTACCATTGATGGCATCCCTGGCAGCTTTTTCAGAGAGTTTGCCATTATGAGTTCGCGGTAATTCACTAACACCGATTACAATAGACGGCACATGAAGTCGGCTGGTTTCAGTAGCGATTTTCTTTTTCAGTTTTAAAATATACGGACGCCCAAGTGGCACTGCATCCCGCATAACTACCAACAACACCAGACGCGAACCACCGGGCTCACGAGGGGAGGCTTGTTCGACTACCAGTGATTCCCTGACACCTTCCATTTGATTAACAATACAGAGTATCTCTGCCGGACCGATTCTCACGCCACGCACATTAAGGGTTCCATCAGACCTCCCGAGTATTCGAGGGCACCCGGTATCGGTAATTCTGATTTGATCTCCGTGTGTCCACACACCGGGGTTGTGTTCAAAGTAGCTTGAGTAAATCTTTTTACTATCTTTATCACCCCAGAAAAATACCGGCTGAGACGGAAATGGACTGACGACCACCAATTCACCAGAACCGGAATAGTTTATATCACCGGAATCATCTGACTTTACACGAACGTCAATACCTAGAGAAATGCACTGACTGTCTCCCGCTATGACTGGCAACTCAGGATGACCCAGCACCAAACAACCGATCATATCTGTCCCACCGGACACAGACTGCACGGGAACTCGCTTAAAGGACTTAACAATCCATTGAAACTGGGATTCAAACAATATTGATCCGGTGCTTTGAATTGAGCGTAACGCTTGCAACTCATAATCCGCATTCGGTGTGATACCGGATTCAATCAAATACTGTACATAGGCCGGGCTGGTACCGAAGACGGTAACATTAAGATCATCAATCACCTTTAATAAGCTGGTTTTTTCAGGATAAGAAACACTACCATCGTACAAAACAATATGTGCACCGCTGGCCAAAGCAGTTAGTTGCCAATTCCACATCATCCAGCCAGTCGATGTTTGAAACATCAAAGTATCTCTATGACCTATATCACTGTGAAGTCTGTGCTCCTTTATATGCTCCAGCAACGTACCACCAGCTCCATGCACAATACACTTGGGAACACCGGTTGTACCGGAAGAAAACATTACGAATAAAGGATGATCGAATGGAAATTGCTCAAGCGTGTTCAAATCTACCGGCGAGCAGGACACAACCGAAGACCATTTTTGCGACACAACCTCGAGATCATTGACAGAATCTGTATCTGACAACAGCACTACTACTTCAATTGAAGTGACTTCTTCGAGCAGTCGCGCTACGGTGTCATCGATGACACGCACACTACCGTTCAGCTGATAACTGGTATTAGTAAACAACAGCTTTGGTTCAAGCTGACCGAAACGCTCGATGATTGCACTGGCACCCAATTCAGGTGATACCGATGACCATGTCGCCCCAATCGCAGCACAGCCGAGACAGGCAGCAATACTTTCTATGGAGTTTTTTGCTACGGCTACAACTCGATCACCGGCAACTATGCCCTTTTCTTTCAAATAGGTGCTCACTGACAAAATTTGTCGCGTCAACTCGGCTCGCGTGACAGAAACCACCTGCCCCTCCTCATTGACCAATGTCACCGCTGTATCAGTGGCTGCTGATTCGGCAACGCCTTCGAGCAGGCAACGGGTATAGTTAAGAGAGACTCCTGGAAAAAAACGGCGCTCTAAAAATCCGGATCCAGCAATAACCGGCGTCAGACTTCCGCTGTAACTGATACCAGCAAAGGAAAGCAGAGACGACCAGAAAGACTCAGGGTTATCGCAGCACCATCTGTGCAGGCTACTGTAGTCCGTAAAAGTGTGATTAGTCTGCTTTTCAAGTAACAGCTCAAACTGCTTTATGCCTGTGAGTTGATCACTACTCATCGTTCAGTTGAGATTCAAGACGATAGACTCGCCATCCACTACAACGTTCTCGAGTGAAAAACCAGGTAGAGGAGTGACAAATCGCACAATCTTGCCTATTGCATCGAAATTTTCCGGGCTCAGGCTTGCACGATCTATCTGAATTGAACAAGCGTTCTCCAGAAACAACACAAGATTTACAAAACCCAGACTATCGAGAATTTCGGATTGCATCAGCGATTTCTCATCATCTCCGTTCAAAAGCACCTCTGTATCACCAAAGTGATAGTTATCATCGAGCCAGTCAATGACGAGCACCCTGAGCTTTTCCTGATCTGTCATCTGTTGTCTCTGAATTAAAACTGCTGGTAAATGAACGTACCTTTCGAGAAAGGAACAATTAGCACAAGTATCGCTACCGCCGCACCGTATGCTACACCACGCAGCACTGGTGGTATTGCCGCGTACCATTCTTTTACCTTATCCAGGGGTCTGATTTCAATAAGGTGCATCCCGATTATGAAAACAAATGCCAGCATCGCCAGCGGACTGAAGGACAGCATCTGCGTTCCTGTTGAGCTCAGCAAACCCTTGTAATAGACAAAAGCGCTATCTATGTCTCTTGCCCTGAAGGGCACAAGGGTCAGCACAAAAAACAGCAGAGTCACAAGCCAACTCGCCAGCGAATAAATAGCTGACTTTCGGATCGTTACAAAAGCACGGTTTTTTCTGCACCAGCCACGGTATACAACATCCCAGTTACGATGCATAATCATACCGAACGCATGCAACAATCCCCAACAGATATAGGTCCACGCCGCACCGTGCCAAAGCCCGGATGCCAGGAATACCAGAAACAAACCGATATCAAGACGACCGCGAAACCATCCTTTGCCTGTGATTAAAGGAGTAAAGATATACTCAAAAAGCCATCTATTAAGTGTGATGTGCCAGCGCCGCCACAACTCGGGCAGACTTCGGCTAAGAAACGGCACATCAAAATTCTGCGGCAGTTCAATCGCAAACAATCGCGCAGTACCAATTGCCATTAAGCTGTAACCTGCAAAATCTGCAAACACCTGCCCCGCAAACGCAAACACACCAACCCACAGCGAAAGCGAGGTGTATGTCTCCGGAGCTGAGAATGACCTAGACACCAGACTTTCACCCAGAACTTCTCCGACGAACGCTTTGAGTGTGTAACCAAGAAGGAATGCAAACGCACCGGTTGCGATCCACCGGGCTTCTATCCGGCGGACTTTTTCAAGCTGAGGCAGAAGTTCAGATGCACGAGAAATCGGACCTGCCGCCAACTGCCCGAAAAAACAGACGAATAGTGAAAAATCCAACAACGATTTAGCGGGTTCAATACGCTTCCAGTAGGTATCAAGCACATAACCAACACGCTGAAGAGTCCAGTAGGAGATACCTAACGGCAACAACAGCTTTAATACTGGTAGCGCATTGTCTATACCGATGCTACCAAGCGCATCGTTGGCAGCAGTCGCAAAAAATCCTACATATTTAAAAAAACATAGGCTGCCAAGGCTGAACAATAAACTTACCGCCAATAATCGCTTGCGGCTTTTGCCTGACACCGACTTCGCATGAAACTGATGACTGATGAAGTAATCAAGCCATGTACCGGCAATGATCAGCATTAACAGATGCCAATGCCATGATCCAAAAAATAGATAACTACCAGCCAATAGTATGACGTTTTGATAAAGTCTCAGTCGTGGCCCTAGCCAGTAGACCAGGAATATGACTGGCAGAAAAAACAGAAACTCAACATTAGTAAAACTCACTGCTCAGTTCCTCTTGAACTTTCTTTAGCTGAGCTTACTTCGGGCGTGTTTTCGATCAAGTTATCTTCACTTGACATCAGGTCAGTCAGAAACTTGAAGTCGTTTTCAAGCGCGTATTCAGACCATTTGATGTTTCCGGCAGGATTAACGTGATCGAGATCAAGCATGAACTCCTGATCATTAAGAATACCAAGCGTCATATCCACAATCCGAACATCGTTTTCGTTACCGTATTCCATCATCTGGTTTGCAAACGGACGTATTGTATTTTCCCTGCCTTTATCAGTAACAGTATCTGGCTTTAACGGGAACAGTACAATTGTTAAGTCAAGGTTATGAGTTTTTGTAAATTCAACGAACCGATCCATAGCTGTCATATCCATGTCCGACAGATAACACTTGTAACCGTTTTCAATATCATCGTTCCAACGACCTAGTGTTACTGCGTATTCGTCCTCAGCCAAATTACCATTGACCATTACCCTTAGAAATTCGGTAAATCTGCCAAAATTCTCACTGATAGAAAAACGCGTTCGGACGAGCGCAGATTGCGAGAATATATGTCGCCATAAATTACGAACATAATTACGGTTCAGCTCGGTCGCACCATCGGAGAAAAAGCCGCGGACATAGTCAGACTCATCCCAGCCATGGGTAACTATGTTATGAGCAGTAGCGTTGGGCACTTCATGTCTGCAGGTGTCCCACCAGGTGATACCGAACATCATATGGGTCAATGGTTCTTTAATTGCACCGTTAGAATCAAGAATAAGCGGTTTAATACGACGGTCCAGCACCCACTCCATCGCATCGACTTTTCCAGCCTCGAGTGCCACTGCAATAAGATCCACCTTGTCTGCTGTCCGTTCACGCAACACTTCACCAAGAATATGAAATGATCTGCCATGACTTGAACTGATAACCAACACATTGGGCACGCGTTCGAGATCACTAAGACCGTTGCGAACCTGTCTTTTCAGAGGTGCATCAAACACCCTGCCCATCAGAAGATCAGCACTGACCAGCGCCACAACAGCGCCTGCCACCACCAAAAACAAGGATCGCCAACTATGTTTCATTTTCTTATTCAGGCTACTACAGCTTTCTCATGAGCAAAAACAGCAGGGTATTGATTAAGATTTTCCTGTGCCTTAATCAGCTTGATATGTTCACTCATTGGCACTGGTCGAAACGACTTTTGTAGCCGGGCAAAAAAGCCATCCATCAACTCAAGTTTCTTCTCAACCGGCATACTCATGGCGGGGAAAAACTCAAGACCGGTATTGTCTTCAACACCCATAAAATCCAGCGGGTGCAATAGTAAAGATGGCTCCGTGCCTGTTACCCTGCACATTGATGTTGCTAGTGACGTATACAGCTTTGCGGCCACCGAACTGTAGCTCGCAAGATAAACCAGGTAACTGAAATGTATCGGCACTTTAAATAGCGGCATCGTAGTGACGGGCAGCTCCAGCAATGGACCTTCATCCAGTGACCATCGGTAGGGCTTTACCGGTCTCTTCGCATCTGAGAAAGTACCAAATAATGCCTTGCGTTGTTTCTTTTCTTCATCACTTAACTGACTCTTTGAAAAGAAGTAAGCGCGTGCCAGCGGATTCAAAATATTGGGAAACGAGGTAGCATCATATTCATAGTCACGCTTCTGCAATACATTAAGAGTGGAAGTAGATAAACTAAACCCCGGACCACGAAAACCCTTGACTCTAACTCCAGTTGCAGATTCGATTGCATCTTCTGCCCGCGCAAGTTCCGTATCAAGCTTCTCCAGACTATAAAGATGCAGCCAAGGCTCATGATGAAAACTGTGATTAGCTATTTCATGACCCGCAGCATGCAACTGACCCAGTGCATCACGATTTTTCTCAAGCACTGCATCCTGACCAACCACAAAGAAAGTAATTTTAATATTTCGCTGCTTTAGAAATTCCAAAATTCTCGGCACAGCAATATCGAGATAGCTGGGCAATGACTCCCACTCAGGATTGCCGTGCGTTTTCATGTAAGTCCACTGGTTATCCAGATCAAGCGACAGACTCATGACAGGCTTATTGTTCATTACTTGTTCTCACCAATTCGTTTCTTTTTCGCTATCCGAAATATTCAAGAACATCGATAACAATTTTGTTTGCAGCTGTGCCATCACCAAACGCTTTGTTTAACTCTGCATATGCATTCGGATCAAACTGGTAGCCATCGTCGGCCACGGTATGGACTGCGTGCTCAATTTTCGCGGGATCCACACCTGTTAATCGATTAACACCGCAATCCAGAGTTTCATTCCACTCTGTTTCATTACGCAACGTAATACACTGCGTGCCAAGAAATGCTGCTTCCTTCTGCAAACCGCCGGAATCAGTCATTACCACAGATGCATTTTTTACAGTCTGCAACATATCGAGATAGGACAACGGTTCTATCAACTGTATTGATTTTGACAAAGTGATACCCGATGATTCTATTATATTGCGAGCCCTCGGATGTACCGGAAATACCAATGGCAGAGTATTTTGCGCCAGCACATCAAGCGATTGTAACAATGACAGCAGCACATCAGGCTCAGTATTTGAAGCCCTGTGCAGGGTCAAAAGACCATAGTCAGCCCGGGTGACCACTTGGGTGACTATGGGCGAGATTTGCCGCGCCTCCGCCAGACCAATACTGTGTTTTACCGCGTCGTGCATCACATCACCACTAAACATCGAGCGCTCGGTCAGGTTTTCATTGCGCAGGTTTTCCATACCGGTAAGCGTTGGTACATAGAGCCTGTCGCTACAGTGATCTGTTGCGATGCGGTTGATCTCCTCTGGCATTTTTCTGTTAAAGCTGCGCAAACCCGCTTCTATGTGAGCTACCGGCACATGAATTTTACTAGCGGCGAGACTTGCAGCAAGTGTTGAGTTGGTATCGCCATAGACCAATACAACAGCCGGTTTCTGTTTCAAAAACAGAAGCTCCAGCTGCTCCAGCATACGCCCCGTTTGGGCCGCGTGTCCGGATGAACCAATCGAGAGATTGATACTAGGTTCAGGAATTTCAAGTTCATCAAAAAACACTTTCGACATGTTATCGTCATAGTGTTGTCCTGTATGAACAATCCTGTGATTGATATTGCCAATATGTTCACATGCGCGTGCAATCGGCGCGAGCTTAACAAACTGGGGCCGCGCGCCAACTACAGAAATTACTTCGAGAGATTTACTCATTCTCAAATAACATCATAGGCTGAACGAACGTCGTAGGTTTCATTGTAAAACCTGTCAACAGCACCGATCACCTCGTTATTGTTTAACGTACTATTAACAAACTGACTGGTATTTAACACATGAAGTCTGGGATCATTGGTACTGACTGACGGCACCATAGAAGAGTAGTCAAGCACCTGCAACGGTTGCACTTTAATTGCTCGATGCACATGAGTACTGACGATATCCTGCATGGGAAACTCAGGGAACATGCGCTTCACGCCATCTAGAAACGTCTCTTTAAAATAACTATCCGGCTTTTCAATCTCCGGATCTGTTGACAACAAATATCTTGGCAAATAGGTAAGATGATAGCCATCAGTATTTTTCACATCAACCACATTACTCATACCGATCAAGCCGGTAAACGGAATGGTTTCGTCGGCGATATTCACTACATAATAGTGAGTAAGCGGTTTTCTGGTGACCAGAACCACACAAACAACACCAAGGTACTCAACCAGCCCGCGACTCCTACCCTGCGCCTGGCGCTCAGTCTGGCCTACATCAAGCAACTCATCATCAACTATATTTTCGAGCACATTGGTCGGACTAGTACAAACGACCTCATCGAATACAAGCTTGCGCTGAGGCGTATGCACAGACACGCCAGTTTCATCACACGACACGCGCATAACTGTCTCTTTTAACAGCACTCTGCCGCCACTCGCGTTTATATGACTTTCTATTTTTCTAAAAATGCTTTCATATCCACCACGCACATGACCGAGATGCTCGGCACTCGCCGATTTATCTCGCGCGGAAAACATTCGCTTAATGTAAGACCAGATGAATACAGCGGAAACCCGCTTATAGCTTGGCCCAAGCTTGGCAAGCAGCAGCGGCTTCCAGAGTTTTTCTACATTTTCATTGCCAGATATTTTTCTCAGCCACTCTTCGCAAGTGACAGACTCAAGCGGCTTCCATGCAGCTATCCTCGATGCGTAAAGCATAGTGAAACCTAATCGAATCTTGGAAAACAAAGACAACAATGGAAATTTTAAAAATTCAATGTTGCTACTAATTGAGTGCAACTTTTCATCTACGTAGAATCCAGTATACGTCCGATGCCACTCAAGCTCATCTTCCATATCGAGCTCTTTTAGAAAACCAATAAGGTTTTGATCAGAAGGCAGGATCACATGATAGAAACGATCCCAATTAAAATTTTCAAACGTAGACCATGTTGCCAAACCACCAATCTGCTCTGCATATTCAATAACTGTAACTTCATGACCGTCAGCAGCATACCTGCGCGCTAACGCCATACCCATCAACCCACCACCGATTACTCCTACACGCATACGATATTTCTTCGGCTTGTACTAGCCGAATCCTCGTTCGCACACAGCCTGCTTTTGCCACTCTATGGTGCGACGAATACCTTCATCAAGAAGAACTTTGGCGCTGACACCTAGTATCTTTTTACTAAAAGTAGTGTCTGGTACTCGTCGCATGACATCTTCGTATTTATTTTTACTAAATGATGCATACGGAACCAGTTCGTACTTGAGCTCACCCGGCGTACCACTCACCTGCTTGATCCGCCTGGCAAGCTCAAGGATAGTGACTTCTTCCTCACTGCCAATATTTAGAATTTCACCATTTGCCTCATTACGGAAAATCGCTTCGACAATTCCGTCTACCGTATCAGACACAAAAGTGAAACTGCGTGTCTGCATACCATCACCGTGAATCGGAATGGTCTTGTCGTTAAGTACTGCATCAATAAATACCGGCGGAGGCCCACCCCACCAGGAAAGCGGCTGATGCGGGCCGTATGATCCAAAGAAGCGCAACAAAGTCACAGGAAATCCATAGGACTCCTGATAAGCCAACGCTAAATGCTCGTCAAACAATTTTGATACCGCATAACTCCAGCGCGGCACTTTTGAGCCACCAATAACGCTATCACTATGCTCCTCTGAGAAAGGTACAGCGGGGTTCTTACCGTATACATCGGAGGTTGAAGCAAGCACACACTTGATATTGCGATCCTTGCTGAAATCGAGGATATTCTCGGTACCATGCAAATTTATTTTTAAAGTATCAATCGCCTTGCCGTAACGCGGGATTTTGAATGCCGCAAGATGCACACATACTTCGACATCTTCTGAAAGACTCCTGAACATTTCAGCATCTGTCACATCACATTCGACAAATGTAAAAGCGGGGTTAGGCATAGCCATAGCAAGGTTAGACATATGCCCCATGGACAGGTTATCAACACCGACGACATGATGACCCGCTTCCAGCAGTCGCACCGCAAGATTGGAACCCAGAAAACCGGCAACACCGGTAATTAGAATTGTTTTATTTTCCACTGGTAGTGTCTTCCGATTTTTCGCTAAAGCGCAAATCTATGCGTTCTTTAAGCGCATGAAAGTTATTCGAATTCAGATGATATAGATCTTCGAAGTTTCGTTTATTCTGTAAAGATAGAACGCCAAGACTAAGAAGCTGCACGGATATAATGATCGATGAAACCCCCATCAGGTACGTGTGAGGGTTTTTCATAAAGGCTGTGGCAAATGCTGCCTCCCTGCTAGCACTTGCATCAAGCTCACGGGCTGCCCACAGTTCCAGGAAATAGTGGCCAAACATCCAGAAAGTCACATAGGCAGCAAACAATCCAATCACAATACCCGGCAGGATAAAAAAGTGCATAGGCCGGAAAACGAAGCCCGACATAAAAGTCGAAGCTATATGCCTGAATATGCGCATGCTCGATGTGCGATTCTCACCATACTCAAGCTGCGGCCCCCAATCGAGCCTGCCAGGGATTTCTGAAATACCTGCACGCAATATCATTGCCTTGTACAGAATCTCCGGCATCAGATCGAGACCCATTGACCTCAAATCAAGTGCGCGTATGAATGGTCCATCGTAAACCCGCACCATACTTGTGATGGTAGAGCAGTCCGCCTGACTGAAAAAAGTCAAAAACTTATTGCCGAGTATGCTTAAAGCCTTACGAAGAAAGGGCACGCTTTCGATTGTGCCGCCATTCATATAAGGCGACGCAAGCACAATCTTCAAGCCACCGACTCGGATATGCTCGACCAGCTCTTCAATATGGTTTACGTCGTAACTGAGATCTACATCCATTGTTACTACATAATCACCCGTTGTATTCGCAAATCCAAATCGCAACGCCTGACCGACACCAAAATTTGCAGGATGATGAAGTGCGGTGACTTTTTCATACTCGGCTGCCAGAGCATCGGCAATCTCACCAGACTCATCCGGGCTACCATCGTTGACGATGATAAGCTCCCAACGATAAATATCCTCAAGTTGTGTTAGATGGTTACATATTTCAATAATATGTTTGCGCAGAAGAGCAGCCTCGTTATAAACAGGCAGCACAACAGAAACCAAAGGCAATGAAGTTGAATTCATAGGGTCCATTAGATTACTTCGGCAATTCGAAATACGTTATGTCGAGAAAACTCAAACTCGGACAGACTAAATATACTTCCAATGATTTTGGTCCATCATGACCGGCCTACTTTACTATAGAGCCTCCAATCATTTCAGGAGTCGGTAACAAATTGACAGACAAATGTTTCAAATAGATATAGTGAGATTTGAAGTACCTCACATTTCACTCTGAAATGAGAAGTAGATCGATCCATAACTCTGCTGGCCATACTCAGCTGGCCATGACCAGCAGGCTGTGCGGGAAGTTCGGTAACAAACTTTCACAGGCACAGTCGTCAGAGCAAGGCGAAAAAATGCAGGTATAGCAGGACCTGCGTCGAAGCAAATTGTATCAATAATAGTCAACGCAGCATGACGGTTATGACTTTGGTCCGGGTTACCGAACTTTCCTAACAGCCCACTCAGCCTTCAGGTAATATACTGATAGCCAACAAATCGGCAAGAACAGACCTTAAAATAGATCAGCGAGTAACGGAATCTCGCAACACACTCGACAACGGTACATGACGCCCCATATTGGCTGCTGCAAACGACTTTTTAAATGGCTCAAAGATATCCAGCAATACAAAGCCACAGCCAGTCAACACAGAAGCAGGCAGCCCTAAAGGCCAGGGCTTGTCGCCAAACAATCGTGCGAGCAAATCAGTTTGACTTGTGACCCACCATTGATCGCGCTTGCGTTGCTTCTCAAAGCCAGCCAGTGCCGCATCTATATTTTCATGGTCAATCACACAAGAGACCAATTCAAATACATCACGCAAAGCGAGGTTCATCCCCTGACCTGCTACTGGATGTAATGTGCGAGCAGCGTTACCAATCAACACGAACCGGCCTTTCACCTGCTGCATGCTAACCGTCAGCGCCAAATCAGCGACGTAACGTTTACTAATATTTTCAAAACGACCCAGCCGACCACCGAATTTCCTTTGCACCATAGCAAGAAAATCCTGATCAGGCATCTCTGTTAACTGTGCTGCCTGAGCAGACGGTGCTGTATAGATCATAGAGTATAGCTGTGCCTGGCTCGATTGATCCGTTCTCGATTGATCCAGGTCAGACAGAATCTGGTCCGCAACCTGGCCCGTAACCCGGCTCGGCTCACTGACACTTGCAAGCGGCAACAGCGCAAGTGGCCCATCGCGGGTAAATCGTTCGAAAGCGCTGTTTGCAAGGCTTTTTGAAGTTCGAACATTGGCTAGCACCGCACATTGCTCATAGTCACGATGCTTTGATTCAATACCAAGCATTTGACGCACTGTTGAATGAGTACCGTCAGCTGCGACAACCAGACTTACCGAGAGCGTGCTACAGATACCTGCCTGTTCGATCACAACGTGGGCTGTTTGATTATCGTTTTCTACCGACACAACTGATGCTGACTCGATAACGTGAATATTGGCTTCACTTTTTAGGCATCTGTGCAGATAACTTTCAAAACCGGCATTTGATATCACGAAGCCAAGTGCTTCGACATCAAGCTTTCGTGCATCAAGCTTTACGGATCCGAAATTTCCCTGCTCTGTCACGTGTACGGTTTGAATAGCACAACAATCAATAGTCGGCCATAACCCGGCTTCAGACAAAAGCTGCCATGAACGATGCGACAACGCTACTGTCCGGCTGCTTATCGTCTGTGTCTCCTGGTTGCCGGATTCAGTTTCATGACGCAGTGTGTTTTTCTCTACCACAATGACACTGTATCCGGCTTTTGCGAACAACAATGCCTGCGCAGCACCGACCAGACCTGCACCAACCACGATTATCGATTTATCAGTAACTGACAAACCATCAGATGTATCGGCGGCATCTCTATGCCGTACACCATCCATAGGAAATGATCCGTTCATACCTACTGATAGACCTGCATCAGTGTTTCTATCTCGTCAATCTCTTTAACAATAGAGTCGGTCAGTACTTCCGGACCATCTTTAGTAACTACGACATCGTCTTCAATACGTATTCCAATATCCCGGTACGGCTTAGGTATAGCTTTGGCCGATGCCAGATAAATTCCAGGCTCTATGGTCAGCACCATTCCAGGTTCCAGCAAGCGCCATTTATCATCAATTTTATAATCACCTACGTCATGCACGTCTATACCAAGCCAATGCCCGGTTCTGTGCATATAGTAGGGTCGATAAGCTGCCTCTTTAACGAGTTTCTTGTATTCACCCTTGAGGATACCCAGATTAATAAGGCCACGAGTGATTACACGTACAGCTGCATCATGTGGATCATTCCAGTGATTGCCAACCACGACTTTGGCGATCGCTGCCTTGTTTGCAGCGAGTACAATTTCGTAAACCTCGCGCTGTGGATCACTAAAAATACCATTAACCGGGTAGGTGCGGGTTATATCTCCGGCATAACACTGATACTCGGCGCCGGAGTCAACCAGTACCATCTCACCGTCTTTGAGTTCATCACTGTTTTCCGTGTAGTGCAGAATGCACCCATTCGCACCACCACCGACGATTGGCAAAAAGGAATGATCAGCACCTTCACGCTTATAAGTTGAAATAAGTTCTGCTTCCAGCTCGTATTCCATTTTGCCGGGCGCGCACGCAGACATTGCTGCAGTATGACCGGCCGCACTAATCTTTGCTGCTTTACGCAAGGCGGTCAGCTCAGAACGGCTTTTAATCAAACGCATGTCATGCAGATGAAAGTCGAGCGAGATAAACTCACTAGGCACACTGGCCCCGGAACCCGACTTGGCTTTGAGTTGATTGATCCAGCCTATAATCCGGTTATCAAACAACGTTTCCCGACCCATCGAATAGTAAACACGCTCGCGCCCTTCTAACAGACCAGGCAGGATGTCATCGATATCATCGATAGGAAACGCATCATCTGCATCAAGCGCCACCGGTGCTGCATCTACTCCGAGCCTGCGACCGTTCCAGGTTTCCATCTTCTTATCGCTCTCACGGCAGAAGATAATGTATTCACCTGCACGTCTGCCGGAAATTAGAACTGCGACTGATTCCGGCTCTGAAAATCCTGTCAGATAATAAAAATCACTGTCCTGTCGGTACTTGTAGTCTGTGTCTTTGCTACGCAGTTTGACCGGCGCTGACGGAATGATCGCAATGGATTCTTTACCAATCGCGTTCATCAGACTCTTACGTCGCCGCGCGCGTTCCTTTCGGTGGGTGATTGTATCCGGCATCGGTGCTGGTTCTATTGTTAGGTGACTGGGTTAGTTGAGTTGGTAAATTGTGTGGGTTAGTTGAGCGTGACTAGTGAATTGTAGGTTTCTGACTAACAGGTTGTAGCTCTTCATTTAACAACAATACACCCATGCGAACGTACTCTTCGATTTCAGTAAACGATTTCTCTGATTGATCAGGGTTGCTGTCAACTTCGGTAAAGCTCGCATCAGATATGTACTGCACATCTTCTACAAATTCGCGCACATCGTCGCTAACCAGCATCTTGTCGTTTAAGCCACCCATGATCAAACCGAGACTGAAACCACTACACCAGTCGGCAAGGCCGCTTATTCTGACATCCATGGACTCCGCCTGATCAGGCAACAACATCGTGAACCCAAGCGTCTCGTGATTGATTTCAGTCAGGGTGCATTGATGCACCTCGTGCAGAAGTTTCAGAGCGTCAGCGGTAATATCACGATCGGTGGTGCGCGCCTCAAACAGATGCCGCACCCACCGCTGCATATCAGAAGAACCAGACGAACACAGGATTCCGCATAACACGCCGTGACATTCGGCCGCGCAGACCACAGAACCGCCAGCAAACAGCGCTTCATCCACCTGAGTATAAGCAGGCATATCCATTAGTTATCTCCGCCCGTTCGCGACAGTCTGGTTGCTATTCTCATAATTTCCGGTGGCTTACCGCCAAACGCCTAACATTAGGTTAACTTTTGTTCATGTATTGAGGCCAGCGCTGCTTTAACATGGACCTCAGGTGCAGACATCACCGCCCACAGATTCGTTTATCATGGCCGACAGATTGCCAAAATACTATTTTGCCAATGGATAACAACAACAAAAAACTCGAGCAATACGCGGCAGAGCTGGCAGGCCTTGAAGCAAAACTCTCTGAGCTAATCGATATGACCGATCATCTCAAAGTAGAAAATGCGTCTTTGAAAGCACAGCAACGCAATCTTGTAGCGGAGAAATCCCGCCTGATCGAGAAAAACGAGCTAGCCCGCACCAAAGTAGAGGCTATTATAACCCGCTTGAAATCGTTGGAATCTGCTTAATGACTACATCCAAGGCTGCACCCAGCACCGTATCGGTCAAAGTTTTCATACTGAAAAAGGAATACCAGATTCAGTGCGCACCAACAGAGAAACACCAGCTAATTCAAGCGGCGGTGGATGTAGAAACAAGAATGCTTGCCGCCAAAAGCGGCACCAACATCTCATCTGAAAAGGCAGCAGTGCTCTCGGCCCTGAACCTTGCTAACGAGCTGAAAGGCGCGAATAACACCACCGATATTCTGGAAAATGTCTCGGACAGCATCATCGACATGAAATCACGTATCGAGAAAGTGCTGAACGACAAACCCGTCGACACCGGGGTTCTTGGCTAGCAAAGACCAATAAAAAAGACCGAATAAAAAAGCCTTGAATAGCAAAGTACGGGTGTAGCTGCTATAAGATTTGAATGAAGCTTCAGATTTTTCAGGTACAATTTGGGTCATTGGAGCTATCGTTTTCGGCGCGTGCGGCCGATACAATGGTCGTGCAGCCCAGAAGTGCGGTGTTAGAGGCGCACTTGGCAAAAGATTTTAAGTTTGGATGTCCTCTGCGGTGTTCGTTAGCAGGCCCGTTATTCCCTTGAGCCTAATTCGATACCCCGGGATCGGTTGTACGTTGATGTTGTGCATGTCCGCCACGGCGGGAAGCCTGATTTAGCGTTGATTGTTCCCACCTGAACCGTCTGGTTCAAGGTCCACGGCCTGCGACGGCACATGTGGAGGACATCCACCTATTCTCAATGCAGCAAGAAGACAGATACTCTCCCTCGGGAGAGTCGCGGCGCGGTAGTGGCGAGAAAGAACTGAACACGTCAGCCGAATCAACCGGCCGCGAAGTGCGAGCCGGTACTAGCCTAACTTCCACCTGACCTGCTTTTGCTAACCTGCTTTTACTAACCTGCTATTACTGGGCTTACTTAATGGCCTAGCTACTGACCCAGCTACTAACTTGGCGAGCTTGCCATAAAACGGTTGAACTCTTCCTCGTCTTTACGACGCTGGGCATCGTCACGAAACTGCGTGAATCTTCGGGCTCGAGAATCGATCTCGTCTTTGATTTCTTTAATCCGGTCGTATTGTGTCTGCTGATACTCATTGAACACCACATTATCCGACCGATTGTAGCTGCCGCCGCGAAACATGCGCCACTGATCGCGCATTGCTGCTGGCAGATCCCGCGCGTCCCGTCCTTTCAAGATCCAGTACAGCACAACCAGTCCCACCGGCCAGAAAAAGACGAACCCGACAACCATCGCGGCAATGTTAAATCCGGTCCAGCGACCACGTCGCTCGGTGGTGTAGTGCTCGGCGAAGGCGTCCTTATGGCCGACAGTCGAATACTTTGAATTAGTCATTTTGGCTCCTGTTTTAAGTATATGAACTCCAGAAATCACCCTATGTGATCACTGTTCACATTTAATATATATTGCTGCGACTCATTTTGCAAGAAGAATGTGAACAATGTGCACATTGCCATCGTTTGGGGCATAATTAACCCCAAGCCCCCGTCAAATCGGAGTCGATAGCCAGCCTGGATTAGTGCAGAACCCGACAATGAAATGTTGAAGAAAAAGAAAAGCAGCTACCACCACGGCAACCTGGCCGAATCATTGCTGAGCGCAGTCGATGAAATCGCGACCCAGTTCGGCCTTGAGGCCGTGACACTGCGTGCCTGTGCGAAACTGGTTGGGGTCTCACCTTCTTCAGCGTTTAGACATTACGCTGACAAGCGCGCTCTGTTTACTGCATTTGCAACCCGGGCACTGAAAGAGTTATCCAATGCGATGTCAGTTGCAAAAAAAGAAGCGTTACAAAAAAACGAAAACGGGTTTAAAGCGGTAGGACTCGCGTACATTGAGTTTGCTATTGATAAGCCTGCATTTTTCAGAGCCATGTGGCGAGAGGAATCAATCTACTCGAACGATGAGGCTTATAAAACGGCCGCCAATGCATTAAGTCAACATCTAACCGCGGGCTTTGCAGACACTATTGATGATCAGGATCCGAACCGCTTCAGCCCGCAGGAACTACTGGCTTGGTCAGCAGTACATGGTCTTGCTAACCTGTTAGTCCACGGGCCGGTTTGCAATGACGACTCTAAAGAAACAATGATGCAGAAAGCAGACGAGATGCTTCTATCGCTTGCACCTGCTTTTGCTGACTCACCCAGGTAGGATTCAAACGCCAGCCGAGAAACTAGCCGAGAAACATTCGATAAGCTACGTTATCGTCTTCACACCAATACCGATAGCCCAACCCGTCGAGAAATTTCTGAAACCCTGCACTCTCCTGAGATGGCACCTGCATACCTACAAGCACACGTGCATACGCAGACCCATGATTGCGATAGTGGAACAAGGTAATATTCCAGCCAAGCTCCATATTATTCAGAAAAGTAGACAGCGCACCGGGCCTTTCAGGAAATTCAAAACGGTAAAGCAGTTCATCGTTAATTAAAGGTGAACTGCCACCAACCATGTGTCTGATATGCAGCTTTGCCATCTCATTGTCAGTGAGATCTTCTACTTCAAATGATGAATTTTTCAAATCATCAATAATCTGTTGCCGCTCCTTCGCACCTTCTGACAATTGCACACCTACAAAAACATTGGCACTGCGGCTGTCCGAGTAACGATAGTTGAACTCGGTGACGCTGCGACGCCCTAACATCTCACAGAAGTGGCGAAAACTACCCGGCTCTTCCGGAATGGTGACTGCCAGTAACGCCTCACGTTGTTCACCTATCTCGGCGCGTTCGGCTATGTGTCTTAAACGATCAAAGTTAACGTTGGCACCGGTAGTTACGGCAATAAGATTTTGATCAAGCAGCTTATTCTCTGCGGCGAACTTTTTTAAACCCGCAACGCTCAACGCACCTGCAGGCTCCATGATCGTTCTCGTATCATCAAACACATCGCGGATTGCCGCACACATTTCATCAACCGTGATCGTCACGATGTCATCAAGCAGTTCGTTGCAAATGCTGAAAGTCTCATCACCCGGCGACTTGACAGCTACACCATCTGCAAATAAACCCACCTCATCAAGTACTACCGGCTTACCTGCAGCAATCGATGCTTTCATGCTTGAAGCGTCTTCTGGCTCCACACCAATTACTTTGACGTTTGGACGTAAATACTTCAGCAAAAGCGAGACACCTGAGGCAAGACCACCACCGCCGATCGGTACAAATACCGCATCTATATCGCCTGTCAGCTGCCGACAGATCTCAACACCTACTGTACCTTGCCCGGCTATCGTGTCAGGGTCATTAAACGGATGTATAAACGTGTAGCCCAGTGACTTTTCAAGCTCACACGCGTGCGCGTAGGCTTCATCATAGTTGTCACCGTGCAACACCGCCTCGCCACCGTGCCCTCTGACCGCATCGACTTTAATCGTCGGTGTGGTTTTGGGCATGACAATCACTGCCCGCAGCCCGAGCCGGCTGGCAGAAAGTGCGACACCCTGGGCATGATTACCCGCAGATGCACAGACGACACCTTCCGTATCTGGCTGTTGTTGCTGCAGTTTAAAAATGCGATTGTATGCACCACGACATTTAAACGAAAAAACAGGCTGCATATCCTCGCGCTTGAGCAGAACATTATTGCCAGTCTTGACGCTCAATCCTGGAGCAGCGTCGAGCGGTGTTTCATTAGAAACATCGTATACTCGTGCGTTAAGGATTTTTTTGATGTAGTGATCCATGCAGGACTTCTTGATGATTAGGCGACAACTCTAACCAATGCACGGCCCAGGTGGAAGCACGGCTTTCCAATATCGCTAATCAACCCATTTAACCACAAAGATGCCACTCACCAATATGAATGCAGATGACATGAAAATGGCTGTTGCCAATGCCGCACTCGACTGGGTACAGGAGAACACGATCATTGGTGTCGGCACCGGCAGTACCGCCAACCTGTTTGTCGATGCACTGGCAAGTTCTAATCTGCAGATTGATGGTGCGGTGGCAAGCTCGGAGGCGACAGCAGAGAGACTTAAGGCAGCAGGTATTGATGTTCACGATCTCAACTCTACCGGCCCGCTGTCTGTCTATATTGACGGCGCAGATGAAGCTGATGCGAACCTGCACTTGATCAAGGGTGGCGGTGGTGCACTAACGCGTGAAAAAATCGTCGCAGCTGCGAGTGACAAGTTCATCTGTATTGCCGATGCCTCCAAAAAAGTAGCGGTACTTGGAGACTTTGGTGTGCCAGTTGAAGTAATTCCAATGGCTCGCAGCTATGTGGCCAGAGAGATAGTCAAACTCGGCGGTGATCCGGAACTACGCGATCAGTTCAGAACCGACAACGGCAATGTGATACTTGATATTTTAAATATGCAAGTCACCAATCCCATTGAGTTGGAGCAACAGTTGAATCAACTGGCTGGGGTCGTCTCGTGTGGATTGTTTGCACAACGACCGGCGGATGTTCTGTTACTCGGCAACGCAGACGGCAGTGTTGAAAAAATAATGGGTGCCAAAAATTAGCTGCTCTTGTTTTGCCCGTCATCTACCATCGCTTTAACCATCGTTTTGCGCATGGTACGCCGCAAACAGCGCCTGCACTGGAATGCCTTCTATAGTCATTCCATCCAGCCTGGCATTGGAAATCTTTACATTACGCAGATCTACATCATCAAAGACAGAGTCGTTTAAAGACACATCGGTTATAACAGTGTGCTTTAAATTTACATCTTCAAACTTGCTGCCTGAAAGATTGATATCAACAAATTCTGAGTTCTTAATATTTGCATTGGTCAGTTTGATCATAGCGGCTCACCAACTATAACGTCGGTATGCACCGCAGAGCGAGTCTCCGGAATGGGTCGATTCTTTTCGTCATGGTATGTGTACACCAGAGACTTCTTTACCAGATCAACTTCATTTTGACCCGCCGCATGAAAAGTACGGCAATGAAAAAACAAGGTATCGCCCGCTTCCAGCTGCGCAGGCACGGCCTGATCAATAAGATCCCTGTTTTCCTGAATATCTGTGCGCAGAAATAATGCAGCATCAAGGCGCCCACGCCCAAGATTCAGCTGATGCGAACCGGGTATTAGAAGCAAGCCACCATTCTCTATTCGCTCAGGCCCGAGCGCCAGCCAGACACTGATTAACTCGGGATGATCGAAAGACCAATAACGAATATCCTGGTGCCACGATGTCACACTACTGTAGCCAGGATGTTTGGTCATCACACAGTTATGATGATTTTGTGAAACCATAACCCTGTTGCATTCGAGCATCAGTTTCAGCCGTGCGACTACCGCTTCACTATTGGCCCATTGCCTGAAAATACTTGCGCGCGTGTAGGCATTCAACAAACGGCGTGGTGTCTGCCCGCCTGGAGCTGCCTTACTTTCAGGAGCACCGGGGTAATGAACGTCCGCTTCATATTCCACAGGTGCAAGAGCAGGATTGACGGAATCATCAATAACCTGATTCATTTTTTCTATCAGCTCACCACTGGCAAGACCACGTTCAATCAGAAAGCCATCTTCATTAAATTGCTTTAGCTGATCAGCAGTAAGTACCTGAGACATTGCACATCCTTATTAAATAAGTGAGTTAAATATGGGAGTGTTTGCAGCAGACTCTTGCAAATGAAAATACATAAACGATGTATAACAATAACTCAGAATATTTTCACTATTGTTTTCTACTTACTAATCACTTCAACAGGTTTCGCGTAACGTATTTCAAGCTCTTTTACTACCGAATTAGCAAACAACGCTGCCGCAACAGGTAGTATTCTCCCCTTGAGCTGTGCAACAAAAAGATTACCTCCAGGTACCGCACGCTCTTCTATTTCACGGCTGACAATTTCATCGCCTGCCTTTAAACCAATTGGCAACTGAAATGAAATACAATGCTCGTGCTCAAGATAGTTTTTAATAAAGTCAAAGTTATCTGACTCAATTATCTTTTGAAGCTCATCACCTTTACGCAGCATCGCATCATCAAGGATAAAACGCATACCGCTACTTGTGGTCGGCAATACTACTGGCGTCGATAATAAATCACTCCAGCCTAGTTTTTCCTTTTTAGCCAGCGGGTGGTTTGCAGACATAATCGCTCTTAGTGGTTGTTCAACTCTGCCAACAGGATGAAACTCAGCTGTTCTAAATGGTTCAAATACAACCGCTATATCTGCATCAAAAGAGGTTAGCTGCTCTATCGCTTCTTTTCGATCGCACACATTTACACTAAACGTTACCGCTGTGTGTTCCTTTCTATAGAGAGCAATCTGCTCAGAGATAAAGTGAGGTAGTATCGCCTGTCCGCACACAATAGACACATGTCCACGACGCACTCCGCTCAAATCAGCAATCTGGGACCTGACACGTTCCATGTCTGCAATCTGGGATCGGATGTGCTGTATCATCAGTTCGCCAGCTGTGCTCAACCGCACCCCCCGGGGCAATCGCTCAAACAAGGGCACCCCGAGTTCTTCCTCCATTGCGAGTATGCGACGATTCAGTGCTGTAGAGGTGATTGCAAGCTTATCTGCAGCGCGACGAATCGATCCACTCCGCGCTACGGTATCGATGTAGTGAAGAGGCAGCAAGTGCCGCATATTCATACCTTTATCTAGTGTTCAGGAATCGAGGATGCATTTTATGCATCACTCCAGTGCAAAATTAGCAGAATACAATATCACTCACAGTGATTATCGTCCATGCGACACAAAAAAACTGCTGCGATTACCTGCGCGACCTTTCAGCGTGGGAATCAGCACATCAGGAGCACGCATTGAAGAAAATCACAGCCATCATCAAACCATTTTTACTCGACGAGGTTCGCGACGCACTTGGGGAGATCGGCGTTCGCGGTATCACGGTCTCTGAAGTAAAAGGCTTTGGGCGACAAAAAGGTCACACCGAACTCTATCGTGGCGCGGAATACGTTGTCGACTTTTTACCTAAAACCCAAATTGATGCAGTCGTCAGCGAAGCGCTGGTGGACTCAGTAGTTGAATCAATTTGTAAAGCCGCCAACACCGGCAAGATCGGTGACGGAAAAATCTTTGTCACCAATGTCGAACATGCGGTGCGCATCAGAACTGGCGAAACTGGCGAAGAAGCCCTCTAAGAATCAGAAATCAAGAGTAAATACCTATGCAAGAACAAATCTTTGAACTGCAGTACGCCATTGATACGTTTTACTTTCTTATTTGTGGCGCGCTGGTTATGTGGATGGCAGCAGGCTTTTCAATGCTTGAAGCCGGCTTGGTGAGAACTAAAAGTACCACTGAAATTCTGACTAAAAATGTTGCGTTGTATTCAATCTCATGTGTCATGTACCTGTTGGTTGGCTATCAACTGATGTATGGCGGTGGTTACTTGTTGGCCGGTATTGAAAACGATGGAGCTGACGCGGCAGCTGATTTAGTCGCAAGCGTGTTGGCTGAATCACAAGAGGCCGGATTCAATGGCGACTCAGTGTACTCCAATGCGTCCGACTTCTTCTTTCAGGTAGTTTTTGTCGCAACGGCTATGTCTATTGTTTCAGGTGCTGTGGCAGAACGCATGAAGCTCTGGGCATTCCTGCTGTTCACAGTTGTGATGACAGGCTATATCTACCCGATGGAAGGCAGCTGGACCTGGGGTGGACAGTCGGTTTTTGGACTTTTTGAATTGTCTGTTGATGGAGTTGGTTTTTCAGACTTTGCAGGCTCTGGCATCGTACATCTTGCAGGTGCTGCAGCAGCATTTTCCGGTGTGTTGCTGCTTGGCGCCAGAAAAGGCAAGTTTGGTAAGAACGGGCAGGTATATGCGATGCCGGGCGCTAACCTGCCACTGGCAACACTTGGAACATTCATCCTGTGGATGGGATGGTTCGGTTTTAACGGTGGTTCTGTTCTGAAGCTCGGTGATATTTCCAACGCCAATGCAGTTGCGATGGTGTTTCTCAACACCAATGCTGCCGCCGCAGCCGGTGCCATCAGTGCACTGGTTATAGCAAAGCTCATGTTCGGTAAAGCAGATTTAACTATGGCACTCAACGGAGCGCTGGCGGGCCTGGTTGCGATTACCGCTGAACCATCAACACCGACTCCGGCACTGGCCACGCTGTTCGGTGCGATCGCAGGCGTCATTGTTGTCTACTCAATTGTCGCGCTGGAGAAATTTCGACTTGATGATCCTGTTGGCGCTATTTCGGTCCATGGGGTAGTTGGGATCTTTGGCTTGATGATCGTGCCTTTTACAAACTCCGATGCGTCATTCGCAGCACAGGCTTTGGGAGCGGTGGTCATCTTCACCTGGGTATTCTTTGCTTCTTTGATTGTCTGGCTGATTATCAAGTTAATCTTCGGCATCAGAATTTCTGAAGAAGAAGAATACGAAGGGGCGGACGTTAGTGAATGCGGGATAGAAGCTTATCCGGAATTTACTAATTAACCACTCAGCCCGTTATTGATAAAACCCATATCGACAATTATGCCCGCCTGACGACTCAGGCGGGCTTCAAATTATTTTCGAGTGACACTCTCGATCATAACGGTCTCAACCGGGACATCAGAGGGAAACCTGCCGGAAGCGCCGGTTTGCACTGCAGCAATCTTGTCAACAACGTCCATTCCCGATACCACACTGCCAAAAACTGCATAACCATAGCCCGCAGCACTGGTGTCACGATGATCCAGAAACGCATTGTCGACAACATTAATAAAAAACTGCGAGGTCGCAGAGTTAACCACTGACGTCCGAGCCATTGCAATACTGTACTTTACGTTCTTTAAGCCATTCGTCGCTTCATTCTCGATAGGATTCTGCGTTGCCTTTTGCTGCAGATTGGCATCAAAGCCACCACCCTGCACCATAAAACCTGAAATCACACGGTGAAATACAGTGCCGTCGTAGTGGCCACTGTCCGCATAGGCTAGAAAGTTCTCTACACTGAGGGGGGCTTTTTCGGCATCCAGTGATAACTCAATATCACCCAACGAAGTTTTCATTAACACAAGCGTACCAGCGGCAATCTGGCCGGCATTGGCTTCAGCAGTGGCAGTGACAGAATCATTCTGTACCTGCTGCTGTACACTTCGATCCGGAGTCTCGCCGCCACAGGCAGCAACCAGTGCCAGAACCGCACTTATTAACAGACCTCTGCCTGATCTACCCATGGTTTGTAACGTTATTGCTTGCATTGTGCTGCCTGTTTGACAATATGTATCCAGAAGATTAGTAGCCCTCTGCAGCGGGTCAAGTCAGGCATACATAATAACCCACCCCGGATCTGAATCAGGCCCCATCCATTTAGCCGGATATTAAACAGGCAACTGCTCAAGCCGGCAAGCTTAAGACAGACTACAGGAATACCTTTGAGCAAAATATTGTGAGCATGCCAGCGCTGATCCGCACCGCACCGGTCATTTTCCTGTTGCTATGGTCTGGTGGCTTCACTGTTGCCAAAATCGGAATCCATGACGCTGACCCAATAACATTGTTAGCACTGCGCTATTTTTGCGTGTTGGTATTACTGTTGCCGCTGGTATTGATCGTAAAACCACAATTTCCGAAAAACCGCAGTCAGTGGCTACATTTGGCTATTGTGGGTTTTCTGATCCAGGTGGTCTACTTTGGTACCGCATGGCTGGCGTTTTCTCTTGGTGGTTCAGCAGGGGCCGTGGCACTGATCACTTCACTGCAACCGATATTAGTCGCCGTGGTGATGCCTTATCTATCGCAGGAAAAAATCAATCCTGCAAAATGGTTCGGGCTGTTTCTTGGATTATGCGGCGCGGTGCTGGTTATTACCGGTAACAACGGGGTTCAGGCGGTCAGTGTACCGGTGATTTTACTTTCTGTTGCCGCATTGCTGGCCTTTACGATGGCAACCATCTGGGAAAAACGTTTTGGCAGTGAATATCATCCGCTTACCAGTAATACAGTTCAATATACCGTCGGCTTTTTCTGCACACTGCCATTGGCAGCACTGTTCGAACCAATGAACATTAATGTCACCATGCCTTTTGTAGTGGCATTGACATACCTGGTTGTCTGCAACTCAATTTTGGCCATCAGCTTATTACTGATGATGATCAGAAGAGGCGAGGCGACCAAAGTGTCTGCACTATTTTTTCTAGTGCCACCGGTTTCCGCATTTATCGCCTGGTTAATGCTGGATGAAAAAATGACCCCACTGGCCTGGGCTGGAATGGTTGTGGCGGTGACGGGTGTCTGGCTCGTATCGCGCCAAAAGGAAAACCAGAAAAACTAAGTGCTACGCTGCGGCAAGGCGGAAAGTAAAACGCGTGCCGTTACCGGTATTTTCAACCAACAAAGTATCGCCGTGAAGCTCCACAATGCGTTGCGTAATCGCAAGTCCCAGGCCCGCGTTTCCTTTCTCATTGTGCTCATTATCTGCACGATGAAATCGCTTAAAGATTTTATTTAAATCTTCGAGTGCTATTCCGGGCCCATTGTCTTCAACTTGCACATGTACCGTCTTTTCAGCTACGTCATTGACCAGAGTTATCGTTACCTCGCCGTTTTCAGGCGTATATTGTATTGCGTTAACAAGCAGGTTACTCACCGCACGATCCAGTAACGCCAGATCACCCTTGACCATGATTGGTTTGTCCACCCCGAAACCTGCCAGTTTGATATTTTTAGCATCCGCTTGCGGCAGACAGCCTTGCTGTACGTCACCGATTACCTCAGACATCGAGATCGATTCCATCTGCAGCGATTCAGCGCGATCTTCGAGCTTGGCCAGTTCAAACAGGTCACTGATTAATACCTTCAACCGGTTACTGTGTTTCAATGCTATTCCCAGATACTGCTCACGCTGCTGCAAATCCAGCTTGTCATTCTTGTGTAGCACCATTTCAAGGTAGCCCTGCGTAGCTGTCAACGGAGTGCGCAGGTCGTGTGAAATATTCGCTATAAAGCTGCGTCGGTTTTTGTCCTGCTCTTCGAGCAGGTTTATTTGATCGACTATGCGATTCGCCATCTCATCGTAGCTTTCTCCCAGACGGGAAATTTCATCATCCGATGCATCTCCGGATAACTCTTTGTAACTGGTTATGGAGCGAAATCCGGAGTTTCGAAAGGTTTCAATTTCAAAGCTGAGCAAACGTAATCTGGCTGTAATTCGCCTGAAAACATATAACCCCGCCAACAATGACACCAATAAACTGCCCAGCAGCGCCGAAATACCGATGGTAGAAATCAACTTGCGCGAGCTGTCTTCACGCTGTGCATCCAACGTTACGTACATGTAGCCCAGTAATTCATCAGCGCGTTTGATCTCGGCTACTGAAAAAGTAATTTCTGAGTCTTCAGAAAGCGGATCCTCCGCATACAGCGGGTATTGCCGGTCCGGCATTAAAAACATACGCAGAGAATCAACAGATATCGTGTTACGCAACAGGGGTGTTCCCTCTACCGAGCTTGAAACAATACCACCCTCCGCATTAAGTAAATAAAGCTGCACATCGGGATTAACGATCGACATCGTACGAAACAGCTGTTCAATTAAATGCCCATCTATCTCTCCACTAACGGTTTGAGTTATTTCATGCGACAAATTTACTGCAATGTCTGCATTCTCTCGCTGAACTTCGGCAATAATGTTCGAGCGAGTTAAGTAGTACGCAATAGCAGAGTAGACGATCGCTGTTACAAACAACAATACAATTAGTGTTAACGCAAGCTTTGCGTATAGAGATTTAATCAAGAGAGTAAGCCGGCAATCTACTCTGTGGCAAACTCATACCCGACTCCCCAGCGTGTAAGGATATATTCGGGTTCTGCTGCGTTTTTCTCTATTTTGGTGCGCAAGCGATTGATGTGAGAGTTCACCGTATGATGGTAGCCCTCGTATTGATAACCCCATACTTTATCGAGCAGATCCATCCTGGAAAACACCTTGCCTGGATTAGTTATAAAGTGAAGCAGTAAATCATACTCTTTTGGTGTCAGATCTACCTCTTGATCAGAAATGTACACCCGACGGCTTTCAGTTTGAATCTTCAGGGCTTTAAACTCCAGCGCCTCATTTGCCTGACTCCCGTTTGCCGGTGCATCAGTTGCATCGCCGGTCATCGATGTTCGTCGCAACATGGCTTTAACCCGTGCTGACAGCTCCATCATGCTAAACGGTTTGGTGATGTAATCATCTGCGCCAAGCTCAAGACCAAGAACACGGTCCATTTCCGATACTTTTGCAGTCAACATCATGATCGGTATGTGGCGATTGGTAGATCTCACTGTGCGACAGATCTCGAGACCGTCAACCTCAGGCAGCATTACATCGAGTAAAAGTAAATCAAAGGACTCATTAGTCGCCGCTTCAAGCGCCTCGCGGCCGTTAGAAATCCACCGACACTGAACGTCAATATCCTGCAGTTGCAGCGATACGAGCTGCGCCAGATCCGGGTCGTCTTCGACCAAAAGTACTTTCCTCATTAAAATCTCTGCCTGAGTACGATTTATATATGGATGGATTTAATGCCAACTCCCTTGGGACACGTCGCAGAGGATATGGTTCCGACCGGTAAAATCGGATGGTTAAAACGCCGAGCAGACCATATATACTGGCAAGCCGCGGAAGTCCTGACCACAAATGCCACTGAAAAATATTGTCGTTGAAAATGCGACACAGAACAACCTGAAACACCTCGATATCAAAATTCCACATGGTGAATTAGTGGTGATAACAGGCGTCAGCGGGTCCGGGAAGTCATCGCTCGCATTTGACACCATTTATGCGGAGGGTCAGCGTAGATATGTAGAAACCTTCTCGCCTTATGCCAGACAGTTTCTCGACCGGATGGATAAACCGAAGGTTGATCGCATAGACGGTATTCCTCCGGCAATTGCTATTGATCAGACTAACCCGGTTCGAACATCACGCTCCACCGTCGGCACGATGACGGAGCTCAATGATCATCTTAAACTACTGTTTGCACGGACCGCCAACCTGCATTGCCCTGACTGCGGTAAGAAAGTTGTGCGTGACACCCCAGATCAAATAGTTGCAGAACAATTGTCAGACAAGCCATCTGATCGCGCAATGGTGACATTCAACGTCAAAGTACCGGACAACTTTACTCACGATGAAATCGAAAAGTGGCTGCAGAGACAGGGCTACACCAAAATTCACAAACAAAGTAAAGGATCAATTGAAGTAATACAGGATCGTTTCCGCTTAAATAAAGAAAACAAAGGCCGTATCACTGAAGCGCTCGAGGCCGCTTTTAAACATGGTCGGGGTAAAGCCAGCTGGTATTCAATTGACGAAGATCGCAAGCCTTCAAAAGCAAAATATTTTTCCTCTGATTTTATCTGCGCGACATGCGACAAAAGCTTTAGAGAACCAAGCCCGAGTCTGTTCTCTTTTAATTCCCCACTCGGTGCATGTGAGGCATGTCGTGGTTTTGGCCGTACTATGGGAATTGACTATAGCCTTGTCGTTCCAAACGAGTCACTATCACTTGCTGGTGGTGCGATCAAACCATGGCAGACCAAAACCAATGAAATCTGCCAGAAAGACTTACTTAAGTTCGCCAAAAAACACGGCATCCCTACCCAAACGCCGTGGAAAAAACTTACCGCCAAACAGAAGAATTGGGTTTTACAAGGTGAGGGTGAGTGGGACGGTAAACACTGGTACGGAGTCAAACGATTCTTCGACTGGCTAGAAACCCGCAGTTATAAAATGCATGTGCGTGTATTGTTGTCAAAGTATCGTTCCTACACACCCTGCACCACCTGCAATGGAGCGAGACTCAAACCTCAGGCTCTCTGGTGGCGGGTTGGCACTGCAAAGAATTCATCTTCAGTTATTAAACCGGAAAATCGATTTGTACCTAATGGATGCAAGCTGACACCGGCCAAACTAAATAAACTACCGGGGCTTCTACTACACGACATCATGCAACTGCCTCTCAATGATTGCGCCCGATTTTTTGCCAATCTTGAACTTCCAGCACCACTCGATGAAGCCACCAGCATGTTGATGGACGAGATTAACTCACGCATTAAATATCTCAATGACGTCGGGCTGAGCTACCTGACGCTCGATAGACAATCTCGCACCTTAAGTGGCGGAGAAGTACAGCGCATCAACCTGACCACCGCACTTGGGACATCGCTGGTCAATACGCTATTTGTACTGGATGAACCCAGTATTGGGTTACATCCAAGAGATATCGATCGTGTAATTGGCGTGTTGAAAAGATTACGTGACTCTGGCAATTCGTTGCTTGTTGTCGAGCACGATCCGCAAATTATACTCGCCGCAGATAAAATAATTGATATGGGTCCTGGGCCCGGCAGCCATGGTGGAGAGATTTCATTCTATGGAAACATGGCCAGACTCGCTAGCGCAAAAAAATCGTTAACAGCATCCTATCTCAGACGTGAAAAAACTCTTGAGCGACGCCCAATAAGCAATAAGGCACTCAGCAAAGCAAACGATAAAACGAGTTCCTCTATTACCATCAAGGGTGCAAGTGAACACAATTTGAAGTCAATCGATGTAGAGTTTCCGTTGAACCGACTGGTTTGCATTACCGGTGTCAGCGGTTCGGGTAAATCAACGCTAATTCAAGACACGCTATACAGAGCGATTTGCCGGATTAAAGGTAAACCATCAGAGATTGCAGGTGCACACAAATCGGTCACCGGACATCAACACATTGATGAAGTTGTGATGGTCGATCAATCATCCATTGGTAAGTCTGCACGCTCAAACCCAGTTAGTTATACCGGCGCTTTTGACGGCATACGTAAACTATTTGCAGAAGATCCGGAAGCTAAAAGACGCAGCTATACAGCCAGCAGTTTTAGCTTCAACTCCGGTATGCGGTGCCCAACCTGCTCTGGCAATGGCTTTGAGCATGTTGAAATGCAGTTTCTCAGCGACGTTTATTTACGCTGCCATGCCTGCAATGGCAGTCGCTACAGGGAAGAAGTGCTGGATATCAAACTGGTGCACACAGAGTCCGGCCAGGCTATCAGCATCTCAGACACTTTGAATATGACAGTCGATGATGCTGTGGAATTTTTTGCAAATCAAAAAGATGTGTTAAAAGCACTGCGCCCGTTAGTGGATGTTGGGCTCGGGTATCTGACGTTGGGTCAGCCAGTACCTACACTGAGCGGTGGAGAAGCACAGCGATTAAAACTTGCAGCACATTTGGCTAAAGCAAAGAAGTCTGCCAGGTCCAACAATGAGAAAAAGCTCTTCCTGTTTGACGAACCTACCACAGGATTACACTTTGACGATATTAAAAAACTGCTGTTTGCATTCGACCAACTTTTACAAGAGGGCCATTCACTTATTGTTGTCGAGCATAACCTTGATGTCATCAGCAATGCAGACTGGATAATTGATCTCGGCCCTGAAGGCGGAGACGCAGGTGGTTCCGTTATTGGTGCTGGCATTGTCAGCAAGATTAAAAAGCTCAAAAAAAGCCATACTGGGAAATCGCTCATTGACTATGAAAACGCGGTAGATGAATTTAGTCGGGCAAAAGATGCGCTTGCCAAAATTGCTGATGATGCCGGACTCTATGCAGGCGACAGCATTAGCGTTGTCAGTGCGCGTGAGCACAACCTTAAAAACATAGATGTACAAATTCCGCGTGACAAATTCACGGTAATTACCGGATTAAGTGGTAGTGGAAAAAGCACACTTGCGTTCGACATTCTATTTAATGAAGGCCAGCGCAGATACCTTGAATCTCTTAATGCATATGCCAGACAGTTTGTTCAGCCCGCCTCACGGCCGGACGTTGATGCGATTCTGGGTATACCACCGACTGTCGCCATCGAACAGCGCACAAGCCGTGGCGGGCGTAAAAGTACCGTTGCCACAATGACAGAGCTCTATCACTTTATGCGATTGCTGTTCGTTAAACTGGGCACACAACATTGCCCAGATTGCGATAAACCGATAGACGCACAGTCGCTGGAGGGGATACAAGACCAAATCAGTAAGAAGCACAAAGGCAAAAAAATCTCGGTGTTCGCACCGTTAATTGTCTCGCGCAAAGGGTACTACACTGATCTTGCCAAATGGGCAGGTAACCGTGGCTTCGATGCGCTACGCGTTGATGGGGAGACAACACCGATAGAACCATGGCCGCGACTGGATCGATTCACAGAGCACGATATTGATCTTCCCATTGGTGAAGTCACCATTCAGCCACGCAACGAGCAAAAAATTGCAGAGTTGTTGCAACGTGCCCTCGATTACGGCAAAGGCGTGCTAAAAGTATCTGTTTCAAATAACGCAAAATCCAAAGACACTTTGTTTTCCATTAAACGTGCATGCACAAGCTGTGGCACAAGCTTCCCGGAACTGGATCCGAGGCTCTTCTCTTATAACTCCAAACACGGATGGTGTGACGACTGCTTCGGCACCGGTATTTATAGCGCCGAGTTCGATGAAGAGCAAACCGGTGAAGAAAACCAGTGGTTACAGGAAGACAAAACAGAAGTCATCTGCCCGACCTGTGAGGGACGCCGTCTTAACCCGACAGCACTTTCTGTAAAGTACCAAAAACAAACCATTGCTGATCTAAACAACATGTCGATCAGTGAATCCGACAAGTGGTTTGCTAAGCTAAAACTCAAAGGTCGCGAGTCAGAGATCGCCAGAGATATTCTGCTTGAAATTAATTCACGCTTACAGTTTTTGAATCAGGTAGGTCTGTCTTATCTGGCACTTGACCGTGCGGCACCAACACTTAGCGGAGGTGAGGCACAACGCATACGTCTGGCATCACAGCTCGGCTCTAATTTGCAGGGTGTTTGCTATATCCTCGATGAACCAACTATTGGACTGCACTCACGCGATAATCAGATGCTGCTTGATACTCTTGAAGACCTTGGCAAAAAAGGCAACACAATTGTAGTTGTAGAACACGATGAAGACACTATTCGTCGTGCTGATCATATTATTGATTTGGGGCCAGGAGCCGGCATTGAAGGTGGTCGTATCGTGGCCAGTGGCACGTTAAAGCAACTGATCAAAAATCCTGCATCAGTTACCGGGCGTGCTATTGCAAAACCCAAAACTCATCCTTACTTCCCAACCAGAAAAACTGATGCGGGTACTATTACCATCAAGAGTGCCGTACACCACAATCTGAAAAAGATCGATGTGAAAATTCCACTAGGCAAGCTGGTATCTGTTACCGGCGTCTCAGGTAGCGGAAAAAGCACGCTGGTTCGATCAGTTCTTGGTGACAATCTCAAAACACTACTCAGCCGCCAAAACATAAAGAGCAAGAAGGCCGGCAATAATAAACAAACTATTTCAGGTGCCGTTAGCATCGACGGCTGGGAGCCAATATCACGGATACTAGAAGTGGATCAAACTCCCATCGGTAAAACGCCTCGCTCCTGCCCGGCTACCTACATCGGTTTTTGGGACAACATCCGACGTATCTTTGCTGATGCGACAGAAGCCAGAGTGCGGGGCTATACCGCCAGTCGTTTTTCATTCAATGTGGCTGAAGGCCGGTGTGCCAGCTGCGACGGTCAGGGCATGACCAAAGTAGAGATGAGCTTCCTGCCAGACGTCAAAGTTCCCTGTGATGTCTGCAAAGGCGCACGCTTTAATTCTGAAACGCTCAGCGTTCTGTACAAAGGAAAATCCATCGGTGACGTTCTACAGATGAGCATCGTTGAAGCGATTGAGTTTTTCACAGCCCACAAAAACATCTCCCACCCGCTACAGTTACTTAAAGACACAGGATTGGGTTATTTAACACTCGGGCAACAAAGTCCAACCTTATCAGGCGGTGAGGCACAACGCATAAAACTGGTTACAGAACTTGCAAAGGCCGGTACCGGCAAGGAAGACCGACAAGGCAAAAAGCTCACGCATACTCTCTACGTGCTGGATGAACCAACCGTAGGGCTCCACATGGCAGATGTAGACAAGCTTATTGGTGTGTTACATCAATTAGTAGAATCCGGTAATAGCGTAATCGTGATAGAACATAACCTTGAATTGATGGCCAATTCAGACTGGATAATTGATATGGGGCCGGAAGGCGGGGATGGCGGCGGTCGTGTAATCGCGCAGGGTGTACCAGCCAAAGTCGCTAAATCCAAAAAATCTTACACCGCCCCTTTTCTTGCGAAATTGCTCTCCCAATGACCTGGTTTATTTTTTTAGTCATTTTTGCCGCTGCAATTATCAGAGGCTATACCGGCTTTGGTTTATCGGCCATTCTCATCACTATTGTTACCTACTGGATGCCGGCACATGATTTGGTACCGATGCTTATTCTTTTGGAAATCGTATCCAGCCTGCTATTTTACCGATCAGTCTCGTTGGAAGTAGACTGGAAACAAATCGGAGTAATATTTATCGGCGCAGCTATAAGCACACCGTTGGCACTCAACGCCCTGATGATACTGCCGACACCAGTTACTCATCTCATCATCGCAAGCCTGGTCTTGTTGGCGACGGTCATTCTTCTTTTAAAATCCCGGGGATCCATTAAATCTTCCACAGCTACCTGGCTCACTACAGGTTTAGTAATGGGAGTTTTTGCAGGCCTCGGTAGCATCGGTGCTCTGGCTGGCATGGTGATGTTGTTAATGACCACGATAAGCCCTGCAAAGGCGCGTGCCACTATTATAGTGCTGTCCTTTATAACGTCTCTGTATGCGGCTCTATTTTCAGCTTTTCATGGCATGATGACATCTGAGGTATTTATCCAATGGTTTTACTTTTTAGTACCTCTAATCCCCGGGCTGTATATCGGTCACTTGCTGTTTAAAAACTATCAAAAGTCTTTTCGTACAATCACTCTGATACTTCTGGCTATTTTGTCTGTTACCATGATGGTCCAGAGTGTTTATCAGTTATTACAACAGGCCCCTGTGTAGGTTTCCGGCATGAGTAGCAAAGACTCCATTCAAAGTAGCGATGTTGAAGTATTGAACAAAGCAATCGAATGGCTGGACAACGGCGATACCGTAGAGCTGGTTACTGTGGCAAAAACCTGGGGCTCCTCACCACGACCACCCGGTTCAATCGCCGCTGTTCGCAGCGACGGTCATTTGGTTGGTTCTGTGTCCGGTGGCTGTATAGAAAAACAACTCGCAGTCCGTATAGATGATAGTGATCGCGCCCAGGCGTTTTCACATGAAATTACAGATGACGAGGCACGTCGTTTTGGTCTGCCATGCGGCGGTCATCTGGAATTAGTGTTCGAACAATTGACTGATTCTTCCGATCTAAAAAAAATTCTTACCGCAATGGATAATCGTAAACGCCTCGCCAGAACCGTACATCTAAGGACAGTAGATCTTGCCAATCCAAATAAAGTTGAATACGTGGAAGTTGATCGCAGTGTAGATTTTTACTACGACGGTGATCAAATAAGAAAAATATTCGGCCCTGCGTGGCGTATGTTAATAATCGGTGGCGGCCAGCTATCGCGCCACGTTGCACAGTTTGCACAAGCACTCGACTATGACGTTGTGGTCTGCGAGCCGAGGCAAGAGTACGCAAGCAGCTTCAACGTGGCGGGTTGCAAGCTGGTGTCAAGTCTGCCTGACGAAGCGGTACTGCAACATGCGGTGGATCACCATAGCGTTGTTCTGGCCCTCACGCACGACTCCAACCTTGACGATTCAGCACTGGTTGAAGCACTGCCTTCAAACGCGTACTACGTTGGCGCACTCGGATCACGTGCAAACAATGAAAGGCGCAGAAAACGTTTGTCAGATATCGGTGTTGAGAATGTCGAGAGGCTGCATGGACCGGTCGGTCTATCTATCGGTAGCCGCAGTGCCGCAGAAATAGCAGTTTCTATCGTCGCTGAGCTAGTGCAGTTACGCAACGCACCAGACCAGCACAACCGCACATCCTAAACATACTCTCTCATGACGACATTGCTGGAACTCACACCAAGTTTTTCGGATTGCCTCGTCATACCGGCTATAAAAGAGTTGCAGCCACCCGCACTATTGTGAATACTCCGCCAAATCCTTACGGTGAAAATTCCCGGGTGAAGCCAAGCTATGAATCAGGAAACCAAGATAAATCTGCACCTCGATCGAGTGCTGCAACCTATTGAGAGTGCCAGCGGGCTTCCAAACCAGTGTTATACAAGCAATGCTACTTTCGAACTTGATCGCGACCATGTAATGGCCGACAGCTGGGTCTGCGTGGGTTTTGGTTCCGACGTGCCCGAGAGCTGGGCGGTACCAGTAAATTTTATGGGCTACCCGATTCTCCTAACTCGCAATTCCGACGGACAACTACGAGTATTTCACAACGTCTGTAGCCATAGAGGAATGCAACTGGTAACAGAAGCTGGCAGACTAGGCACAGAATTAATACGCTGCAAGTACCATAGCTGGGCCTACGACTTTGAAGGCAATCTTAAGGGCACCCCAATGATCGGTGGTACAGAGCACAATACCCATAAAGACTTTGATCCAACGGTCAATGGCTTAAAACCGATTCGTTCAGAAGTTTGGATGGACAACATTTTCATCAATCTTTCAAACAATGCAGAGCCACTTAACGATTTTATCGCACCGCTGATGAACCGATGGAGCAAGTGGATCAACCCCGAGACAATGCAGGAACTTTCACCCGGTATCGGTGCAAAAATGGAACTGACTGTAAAAAGCAACTGGAAACTCGCTATTGAAAACTTTCTTGAGGCTTATCACCTGCCATGGGTACATCCCGGATTAAACTCTTACTCGCCACTTGAGGAACACTACGATATCGATCGTGGAGAAAATTTTGCAGGCCAGGGCTCAAGCAGCTACTCAACGCCTGCCGGCAACACCGGTACCATCAGTAGCTGGCCTGAGAGTGAGCGTAACTTTGCAGAGTATCCGGTGCTGTACCCAAACACGTTACTAGGCCTGCAGTCTGATCACTTTTTTACAATGACTATTCTGCCGATAGACGAGACCACATCACTGGAGCGCGTACAGCTTCTATTTCTCGGTGATGTAGCAACCGATGATCGCTACAAAGAGCACAGAGCATCAATGGTCGATTCCTGGACGGAAGTTTTTAGCGAAGACATCTTCGCAGTTGAAGGTATGCAGGCTGGCAGACAATCACCCGCTTACCAAGGTGGTGTATTTTCTCCAGTAATGGATCAACACACTTTGCACTTTCACCAGTGGGTGGCAAAGAAATTAGCCGCTCATTCCTAGCCCGGATTATTCATGAAATGGCGAGCATATCGGGCAGAGATTTGTTTTCACAGTGGATTTTCTTCTTGCGCCGAATGCTTATTGATATTTGCAAAAGAAAAAATTCGCTGTGGAATCAAAGACCAAGTGAGATGCCGGTGATTTCGTGAATAATCCGGGCTAGGAGCTTGTCCGAGAATGACGGTCGTAGCGAGAAAGTGAGATTTTGAGTCAGATATTTCGATCGATTGAGGCGAATGTTCATTCATATTTAACGATATCGATCGCAATAGCTGGCCAGAAGATCGCTTTCGCAGTAGATCATTCATTCTCGGACAAGCTCCTAGTGTAGTGAAACGTTCAAAGCAGGCACGGTACATGGCGGGCTGAATTCTAAACTGGCCGCCACAAACCTGACTTAACGCTAATTCAGACTACGCCGCTTTCAGATCTACACCATTATTAAGTTGCAGAGTATCAAACGGCACTTCCTCAGCGACAGCTGAGCCCTGCGCATAACCAACACCCAATGATCTTAGAATTTCGAGGCACCCTGCGCTCTCAACCTGCTCCGCGATCATTGAAAGCCCCATAGATGAAGCAAAGCTATGAATTGATCTGACCATCGCCTGGTCAGCATTGAACTCATCGCCTGTGACAGAAACACTGTCTAAGTTTCTTATCAAACTACCATCGATCTTCAAGGTAGTTACCGGGATTGTCTTCAGCAGAGCGAAAGATGTCATGCCTGCACCAAAATCATCCAGTGCAACTTCACAACCCATCGATCTTAACGCTCGGCAGAATTCTTCAGACTTTGCAGGCTTGCTTAAAAGATCACTTTCTTTTATGTCAAAGCATAATCTTGCAGGATCGATCGCAGCCAGATTTATCTGCTCTCTCAGGAAGTCTTGAAACTCTTCAGACTGAATCGATTGAGAAGACAAATTAATAATAAAATGATCTTCCATAAATTCATGCCGCAACGAGGCCAATCTACCGATCGTTTTCCGCACAACCCACTTATCTATGCTTTCTGCAATCTCATATCGTACAGCTGACTTCATAAACGCAGTAGGGCTTATCAATTCACCCTCTTCATTTAGACGCAGCAGCACCTCATGAGCGGTGCTACTGCCATCCTGCAATGACACAACAGACTGAGTAAGCAGCTCGAAGCTCTCAGTTTGCAAAGCATATTTTAATCGAGGCAACCACATTGAGCCTTGATCAACTTGCTTCGTGCTATCCCCAATAATTCGCTCACAGACGCTGTTTCTACCAAGATGTTTAGCATCAAAACAAGCAGCATCTGCAGTTTTTATTACATCATCAAACTCACTTTTTTCGGGCATAAAGTGAACAAAACCAATACTACAACGTACCGGAAAAACATGATCATCATAACTAAAGAAAAACGACTGAAAGCAAGCCTGAATTCTGGCAGTCACGTCCTTTGCGGAGGAGCGAGTACAATTGCGAAGCACAATCCCGAACTCATCACCACCGAGTCGGGCTACCAGATCATAGTCCCGAACAATAGTCGAGAAAGTATGCGCCACCTGAACCAATAGCTCATCACCTGCATCATGACCGCAAGTATCGTTAATCTCTTTAAAACGATCCAGATCAATAAAGCAAAGGACGTGTCCGCTGTCCTCATATGCCTTATCACGACCTTCACCATCTGCAATCAGGTTTTGTAGTTGGCTTTCAAAATTTAGCCGGTTTGAAAGACCAGTAAGCGAATCATGATTTACTTTGTGTGTTAGCTCCTGAGTCAACGCATGCTCAACACTAATATCACGCAAAACAATTACGTGACCGGTATGCTCACCATTGAGATCTCTGAGTGGTGACTGTTTTTTATTGATATATCTGCGGGAATGATCAGCAGAATAAAGCACCAGATTCCCGTCCTCTGAAGAATGTACCACCACGCTATCAACACGATGACCCTGGATCTCCGCCTCAGTATATCCGAGTAAGTTCTCTGCAGCCTCATTGACATACAGAATTTTTTCCTCAACATCCGTAGTGATAACTGCATCGTCAATAGATGCCAGAGTTACTGCTGCCCGATATCTTGCGAGATAGAGTTTTTCGCTTTCTATTCTGCGTAATTTCAACACATGCCGCTTTTTTCTGACGAGCTGCATGATAGTCAAAAACATGAGTGATAAAAGTGAACCTGCTACAAGCAATAGGACAATCACCTTAACGGACAGCCCGGTCGGTCTGCTAACTTCCAGAGAGATAGTTTTATCACCTAGAGAAAAAGTACTTAGCCAATTATTTTTCTTAAACGACTTATCGAATTTTAAATCGGCTTTCAATTCTGCCGACTGTCGATATAGCATCTCATAGGAAGACTCTGTAGCGAACTCACTCTGCTCACTAAACATAGCCAGTTCTATATCAAACAGTTGTATTTCTATACCACCAGATGATGCCATTTCATCCAGATCGAGTTCCAGCAGGTATCCCTGACCAGCATTGTCATTACGTGTGCCAGACCGAAACAACAACAACTCTCCGGGACGATTCCAATCTACCGGTAATGGTGCGACTATTGATTGACCTGATGACTTCTCAAGAGCTGACAAGGTTTGAGAATTGTTTAGAGCAGCCAAATCAAAACCGGTTAGATCAACGTATGTCTCTGCCTGGGAAACAAAACGAGATTTGAAAACTGTTAATGGTAAGTAGGCGTCTGCAGCAGACAGAGCTTTTGCGGTTGCAACATCTCCCTTGCTATCGAAGTACCAGGCAATATCCGCAATTACTTCGGCATCCAGCAGACGCATTTCAAGATCTGGCAGTTGATCCCGGCCTGAGCTTTCAAACCGTCCAAGTCCAGTGACGTATTCATACTGGTTCAGTACTTTAGAAAAATGCGATTGGATCTGCAGATGATCAGCGTCTGAGTAATTAGACGCATCCAGGGATGTCACCACTCCTTCAGCCACGTCAATGCCGCTGCGCAGAACTGCCGCAATATTCTGAGCCTCTGCCTCAAATTGTCGCTTGGAAATCTGCAAGGCAGCCATACCACCAATGCTCGTTACCAGCAAAAATACGCAGGCGGCCAACAGCACGATCAATAACTCTTTCATCGACAAAATGGCAAATGAATACCTAAATGGCATAATAATCCCCGCACACATCCTGACACCAGATGTATCACGTCTTATAGTTTTACGGGCCGACAACATTACAACGAATGACTGGGCAATCCGGTAACTTGCGACTTTTTCGCTGATTTCTTCAATATGGATAACCATTCTTTGCTCGTTCGCACAGTTTGTATAATCATTAGTAATTCATCTGACTTACACATATGAATTTGACTACACAGTCGATACGGTGCGAGGCTGCTCAGGCAACGCACTCGTACGGGGAAGATGAGACAATTATTCGACAAACTGAACCCGAGGCCAGCATTGAAGATGCTAGATATGAACGTCCCAACAAGCCGGCGTCGATGTGGTGTTTCGTGTGAGTGAGGTTAATCAGCTGGTTTCTGGTCTTGCTGCGTGTGGTTACATCGCCGGCAATGACCTCGCCACCACCTTGCATCTGGCGCAGAAACTGGAGCGACCGGTACTTTTAGAGGGCGATGCAGGCGTAGGCAAAACTGCGATCGCTCTGGCGCTGGCACAATACCGGGATTTTGAGCTGATCCGCCTGCAGTGCTACGAAGGCCTGGACAGCAGCATGGCGTTGTATGAATGGAATTATCAGCGACAATTGATGACGATCCGGCTGCACGAACAATCAGACAAGGCATCCAGCGCCGTGGAAGAAAAAATCTTCTCTGAGGAATTTCTATTAAAGCGTCCGCTGCTTCAAGCCATCTTGTCGGAACAACAATCTGTACTTTTGATTGATGAGCTCGATCGCGCAGATGATGAATTCGAGGCTTTTCTACTAGAGCTATTGGCCGAATTTCAAATTACCATCCCTGAAATCGGCACCATCAAAGCAAAACACAAACCACTTGTTGTTCTAACGTCAAACGCCACACGGGATTTAAGTGATGCTTTACGCCGTCGGTGTCTGTACCACTTCGTTGATTACCCATCTCGCGAAAAAGAGCTGCAGATTTTGTTAAAGCATCTGCCACTGCTGCCAGATGATCTCTCAAAATCGATTGTTGGCTTCATTCAAAACTTACGGCAACAGAATCTTAAAAAAACTCCCGGTATAGCAGAAACACTCGATTGGGCCAGCGCACTGCTTCAAATGCAGGTAACTGACCTACGCGAGTCTCTACCAGAAATAGAATCAACGTTAAGCTGTGTGCTGAAAACCCGTAGCGATCGTGAACAAGTTAATAAGGCTTGGATTAATAAGGTGCTGGAGGAGTCAACAAACAGGGTGACGGAGTGAGTTTAAAATGAACCGAACACGAGCTCAAAAAAGTGGCTGACAATGCGGACATGCCACATGAACTTCGGGCAGACACATTAATTGCAAGCCGCCTGTTCAGGTTCATAAACCTGTTACGTGCGAACGGGTTTGATTTATCTGCAAACGATATAAAGGCAGCACACTTAGCGATTAGTGATGGAGCTCTATCATCTGAAGACCATTTACAAAACTCTTTAAGATCAATTTTTTGCCAATCTAAATCTCAATGGCAGGCATTCCCAATACTGTTTCGCATATCGTGGAGAAATCCACAAACGGATGAGCACGTTGACACCGACTCTCCTGCATCGTCACAAAGGGAAAGCACTGCCACCGGATTGTCTTATTTTTCAGAGTCTCTGGCTCTGGAGCAAACACTTACCACGAATCAGGACACAGTAGATCTTTATTCCGGAGGCGCGAGCGACGCGCGTACTTTTTCAGAGCGTGATTTCCGATTTGTATTTAATCCTCACGATATGCGGCATATCGAGAGAATTGTCGACGACATCGCCAGAAGAATGCAAAAACGACTTAGACGCCGAGCCAGACAAGACCGCAACCGTGGCCATCTAGATCTAAGAAAAACCGCGCGCACTAACCTTCGCCACAATGGCTGGCCGTTTGACCTCTACTATCGCCGCAAACAGAAATCTCCAGTTCGATTTCTGCTCCTGCTTGATGTAAGCCAGTCCATGGAGGTCTACAGCTATTTGTTTCTCCGATTTGCCCGAGGCTTGCTGCAGGCATTTAAAGATACGGATGCCTATGCATTTCATACCGATCTTATACATATAGGAGATGAGCTACGGGATAAGAGCACGCATCGACTTGAGGCACGACTTAAGAACCTATCCAGTGGTTGGCTGGGCGGTACTAGAATTGCCGTGTCACTGAAAAATTTCAATCAGCAACATGCAAAACAATCAGTACAGAAGGACACTATCATTGTTATTTTCAGTGATGGTTATGATAGCGGTGATCCAGACGATCTTGTAACCGAGGTACTTCAGCTCAAATCGATAAGCCGCAGGGTTGTCTGGGTTAATCCGTTACTTGGCAGAGGCACAAACCCTGAACCACTGCCGATTGAAAAATCATTATTCGCCGTGCTGCCACATCTCGACCTCTATACAAGCGCGCATAACATTAATTCATTGAAGAACCTGGAGCCGGCATTCAGGTACCGCTAGTGGGTCGCGACTAACCCGGCAACTGCCAGTAATGAAGCCATAATATTGCAGACACAAAAAAGCCCGCTGTCAGCGGGCTTGTTCGTATTTTGCTTGTTCGTATTTAAACGGCTGCTCTAACGCTTCGAGAACTGAGTTGCTCGACGTGCTTTTCGAAGCCCGACTTTCTTACGCTCTACCTCGCGAGCGTCGCGCGTTAGAAAGCCCGCTTTACGCAGCTCGGAGCGATTCTCTGAATCGTACTGCAACAGCGCTCTGGCAATGCCGTGGCGAATTGCACCAGCCTGACCACTGTTACCACCGCCAGCGACTGTGATGTTGAAATCGAACTTGTCTTTGACTTCCAGAGTTTCAAGCGGCTGACGCACAATCATTCGTGCAGTTTCGCGACCAAAGTACTCATCAAGCGGACGGCTGTTAACCGTGATGTCACCTTTACCCGCCTGCATGAAAACGCGAGCACTTGAAGACTTTCTTCGACCTGTACCGTAGTAGTGCTGTTGAGCCATTAATTTATAACCTTATTCTTATCTGTTAGGGATCGAGGCTGGTAGAGCTTGGGCTGCCTACTTGATCTCTAGAGGTTCCGGCATCTGGGCCGCGTGACGATGCTCGGCACCGGGATAAATTTTCAGCTTCTTAATCATTGCCCGGCCAAGTGCGTTTTTCGGCAACATGCCTTTAACCGCCAGCTGAATCGGGCGGCCCGGAGCGCGCTCCTGCATCTTTTCAAAGCTAACCGACTTTAAATGACCGATATAGCCGGTGTGGTGGTGATACATTTTGTCTGTCGCTTTCTTGCCAGTGACAGCCACTTTCTCAGCATTGATCACAACGATATAATCGCCAGTGTCAACATGCGGCGTATACTCGGGCTTGTGCTTGCCACGCAGAACCCGCGCGCACTCACTGGCCAGACGCCCCAGGGTTTTACCCTCGGCATCAACAATAAACCACTGACGTTTTACCTCGGCCGGCTTGGCACTAAAGGTCTTCATCGCAACTCCACAAACAGGGGCGAACAATAATATTCGGGAAAGCCCTCCATTTTAGAAGACTCGTGACCATTGCACAAGTCCTCTGACACACTTCAGCCACAATATTCTTCCACAAGAAACACGGAGATTTGGCTTAAGTGCGGGTCTGAATTAAAACGACGCGGTCTGAATTAAAACGACGCGGTCTGAAACAGACCGCGTCTAACCACCGTAGGAGGATGGAGGAGGAAACTTATGCTGAGTATTATAGCACGCGCTTGCTGCAACGCAACTCAATCCATCAAGTTTTACATTGCAAATTCTTTAATAAAATCCGTTAATTAGGAAATTTTTCCCTGCATGACATCGTTTTTATGTTGCACTGCAACATGACCGACCATTACTGCTTCGACCAGTTTGTGATAGAAAAATTCCCAAAGCTAATTGCCTTTTTACACTTAAACCTTCAAGCCTCATCTATGGAACCGGGGGCAATTTCCACTCTGTGGGTAATCTCGACAGTCTCTTCAAGCATCTTTGCAACAGAGCAATACTTCTCGGCTGACAGAGAAACTGCCCTTGTCACCTGCTTTTCTGAAAGATCTGTTCCTTCTATCTGAAACACCATCTCTACTTTGGTAAAAACCGCAGGTACCGCATCGGCGCGCTTTGCTTCCAACAGCACCTGGCAATCGCGCACATTCTGGCGCGCTTTTTTCAACATCAACACCACATCAAAGGCAGAACAGGTGCCGAGACCGATCAATACAGCCTCCATTGGCCGGATTCCAAGATTTCGACCCCCATGGTCCTCGGAACCGTCCAGCACGATGCTGTGACCACTTCCAGACTCTGCGACAAAACTCATGTGATCGAGCCATTTCACTCTGGCTTGCATTGGATTGCTCCTAAATTGGTGATTCGTTGACCAGATAATGTGAGTTGTATCAACTTAAGTAAATAAAAAAACTTTCATGTCACCCAGACGAGCACTATGAGAACAGTTTTTGCTCCGTCCACCATGTAACCGCAAAGAGCGTTATGAAAGCGCTAATAAATACCCGGAGAACGGATCATGCTTCCACCACGTACTACCCCTCCCAAAGCGGAGTGGCTCGAAACGCTTTTGCGTCATAGTCACCGCCGTCAGTATCCAGCAAAGACAACCATCATTCATCATGGTGATAAGCCGGATACGCTCTACTACATGGTCGATGGATCAGTTAGTGTAGTTATCGAAGATGATGAAGGCCGTGAGATAGTTCTCGCATACCTTAACAACGGTGACTTCTTCGGTGAAATGGGCTTGTTTGAAGAAGAGGCTGAGCGCAGTGCCTGGGTAGTAGCGCGAAACAAATGTGAAGTCGCTGAAATCAACTACGAACAGTTCCGACGTTTGGCTGATCAGTCTCCAGAGATTCTCTTTTCACTGACAACACAAATGGCAGCACGTTTGCGCAAGACAAGCACTAAAGTCCGAGACCTCGCATTCCTTGATGTGACCGGGCGAGTTGCGTCTACTTTGCTAGACCTTGCCAAGCAGCCTGATTCAATTACTCACCCTGATGGCATGCAAATCCGTATTACTCGTCAGGAAATTGCACGCATTGTCGGTTGTTCCAGAGAGATGGTTGGACGCGTCCTTAAAGATCTTGAAGATCGCGGATTGATCCATGCGCGCGGTAAAACAATGGTTATCTACGGCACTCGCTAGCCTGAATTGTTATTTGGGCGATTCGTCTCTAAAAAGTATTTGGGAAGTAATTGATCACCCGCTGTTAAAAGCGGGTGATTTTTTCATTTAGAGGTGCAGAATTAAAAGAATAATTCCCGCATTCTCGTACCGGGATCTTCCGCCCGCATAAACGCCTCACCAACAAGAAAGACGTTGACCTCTTTCTCTCTCATGACGGCAACATCATCAGTTGTCAAAATACCACTCTCAGTTACCACAAGACAGTCATCCGGGATCTGCTCAAGCAGATCAAGTGTGGTTTCAAGAGACACGTCGAAAGTGCGAAGATCACGATTGTTAATCCCCACCAAAGACGGAGAAATCGCCAACGCACGATCAAGCTCCTCTGCATCATGAGCTTCTATTAGCACATCCATACCCAGATGAATGGCCAGTCCGTTGAGCTCCGCCATTTGCGCATCACCCAAAGCGGCAACAATAAGCAGAATGCAATCTGCATTCATCGCCCTGGCTTCATACACCTGGTACTCATCGACAATAAAGTCTTTCCGGATAACCGGCAGATCGCAGGCGCTACGTGCCGCCTGCAAGTACTCTGGCGCACCTTGAAAAAAATCCCTGTCTGTTAGAACAGACAAACATGCAGCACCGCCATCCTGATAGCTTTTCGCAATTGCAGCAGGGTCAAAATTTTCACGAATAACCCCTTTACTGGGCGAGGCTTTTTTAATTTCAGCAATAATTGCAGGATCACCTGCAGTGATTCGCTTTTGCAATGCCTCTATAAACCCACGAGGTGTGGTTGCATTCGCTGCTAACTGAGATACCTGACGCAAACTGGTTTTCTCACATGCATCTGTTATCTCCTCAAGCTTACGGCTGAGTATTTTTCTTAATATGTCCGGCGTATCCTGAGGCATCTATTGTTACTCAGTCTGGTTTATTTGTTTGACGGTCTGATCTGGATGTTTTTCTTAACAGTTATTACTGCAGTCTATCAACTCATCAAGCTTTGCAGCTGCACCGCCATCAGCAATCAACGCCAGCGCTTTTTCCACACCTTGTTGATGCGAATCGGCAATGCCGGCAATAAAAATCGCCGCTCCGGAGTTAAGCGCCACAATATCCCTCGCCGGTCCAGCTTCATTAGCCAGTACGCGCCTCATCATCGACAGACTCTCTTGTGCACTGCCGACTTTAATTTGTGCAGTATCGGTCTGAGACATGGAAAACATAGCAGGATCTATAGTTGAGCTTGTCACTTTTCCATCCCGCAGCTCGGCAACATGTGTTTTAGAGCCAATGCTGATTTCATCCATGCCATCCTCAGCATGCACTACCATGGCTCGTTCGCTACCCAGTTTTGCAAGCACCTCTGCAATCGGTACCACCAGATGGTCACTATAAACGCCTATTAGTTGCTTTGGAGCGGATGCCGGGTTAGTTAATGGACCAAGCACATTGAATATTGTCCGCATACCCAAATCTTTGCGGGGACCGATTGCATGTCTCATTGCACCATGGTGCTTTGGTGCAAACATAAAACCAAGACCAACGGTATCAACACACTTGGCAACCTGTTCAGCGTCAAGATCAATATTGACACCAGCGGCCTCAAGTACATCAGCAGCACCGGAGCTACTGGATACGGCACGGTTTCCATGCTTCGCTACTTTGATACCGGCTGCAGCTGCAACCAATGAGCTACAGGTAGAGACATTAAATGTACTGATTCCATCACCACCTGTACCGACAATATCAACCAGGTCCGCGGTTTTGCAGGTAACCCCTGTGGCAAGCTCGCGCATCACAGTAGCGGCTGCAGCAATCTCTTCAACCGACTCACCTTTCATACGAAGGGCTACCAGCAACCCACCTATCTGCGCATCAGTGCATTCGCCAGACATAATTTTGCGCATCGTCTGCACCATTTCATCTGCAGTCAAAGCACTACCATCGACTACTTTTGATACGGCTTGCTGGATACTGAATGATTGACTCATTGACTTTGCCCTAATCTTCTAAGCGCACTTGTTGCTGTGGAGAAATTGCTGCAGCATGTCGTGGCCGTTATCTGTCATGATTGACTCAGGATGGAACTGTACACCTTCGACGCTGAGCGTTCGATGCTTCACACCCATAATTTCTTCCATTTCACCCGATTCGGTTTGCGTCCATGCGTTGATTTCAAAACAGTCTGGCAAACTGTCTTTTTCGATCACCAATGAATGATATCGTGTCACTGTCACGGGATTCGGTAAATCTTTAAATACACCGGAATCATTATGATAAACCGGTGACGTTTTTCCATGCATAATAGAAGCTGCACGAATTATTTTTCCACCAAAAGCCGCAGCGATACACTGGTGACCCAGACAAACACCCAGTATCGGAACTACACCGGCACACTGCCTGATCAGTTCGACTGATATACCGGCTTCATTCGGGGTACAGGGGCCAGGTGAAATAACCAGATACTCAGGATCAATATCGATAAGCTCTTGTACCGATTTCTGATCATTGCGCACTACCGTGACTGGTGTGCCCAGCTCCTCAAGATACTGCACCAGGTTGAAGGTAAATGAATCGTAGTTATCGAGCATCAGCAACATCAGTTATTACCTCCGCTCGTGTTCTTTGATTTAGGAACCGACGTCTGCTGTGGCAGTCTATCAAGGCCACCAGCTGCCAGTGACGCAGCTTTGAAGACTGCACGGGCTTTGTTAAGTGTTTCATCCCACTCGCTGAGCGGTACTGAATCATAGACAATTCCTGCACCCGCCTGAATCATTAGCTCACCGTCTTTAACAACCGCCGTTCTGATGGCTATCGCAGTATCCATATTGCCGTTGAAAGACAGATAGCCCACTGCGCCCGAGTAGATTCCTCGTTTTACCGGTTCGAGTTCATTAATAATTTCCATGGCTCGAATCTTCGGCGCACCACTCACCGTACCGGCTGGAAAAGTAGCACGCAACACATCCATTGCACTGAATCCCTGCTTCAGCTTTCCAGACACATTAGAGACGATATGCATGACGTGCGAATAACGCTCTACGATCATCTTTTCTGTCAATTTAACTGTACCGGTTTCTGCTACCCGACCCGCATCATTGCGACCAAGATCGATTAGCATCAGATGCTCAGCAAGTTCCTTGGGGTCTGCCAGCAGACTTTCCTCGTGCGCTTTATCTTCAGCATCTGTAATGCCTCTGGGTCTGGTGCCAGCTATCGGCCGGACAGTGACTGTGTTGTCTTCAAGTCGCACCAGAATCTCAGGCGACGAGCCAACAATCTGATAGCCACCTAAATCCAGATAATACATATACGGCGACGGATTCAGCATTCGCAAAGCTCGATACAAATCCAGTGAATGGCCATTAAACGGTGCTGTCATTCGCTGCGAGAGCACAACCTGCATACAATCACCGGCAGCTATATAGTCTCGCACCTTTTCGACACCAGCCATAAAACTGTTTTGTCCGAAGGTGGAAGTAAAACAACTTTCATCCAGCTGTTGCCTGCACCCGGGAACATGTTCCGACGCCGGACTACGCAGCATCGCTTCGATTTCATCGAGCCGCTTTTCGCCTGAACTATCTGTATCTGGCTCAATACTTTCCGGTTCTGAACCAACATGCACGATAATAAGTGCCGTACCATTCAGATTATCAAAGACCACTACCTCCTCTGACACCATCAGCAGTATATCCGGCGTCTCCAACGGATCCGGCAGGTTATCTTTGAAGATCGAAGGCTCTATATAATTGATGGTCTCGTAACCGAAGTATCCAACCAAACCGCCGGTAAACCGTAGTTGTGAAAAGCGGCCACCAAGTTCATCGCAGTCGAAAGATGCATGAAATTTTTCTACCCAATCTAACGGATCTTCCACCGTCTCCTGATGTTGCAATTGCCCGTCACGTTCAATGGACAACTCGGTACCATGAAATTTAATAACGTCGCGACACGGCAAACCGATGATTGAGTAGCGCCCCCACTTGTCACCGCCAGTCACAGATTCAAACAAATAGGTGCCAGTGCAATTGGCAACTTTTAAATAGGTAGAGAGTGGCGTTTCAAGGTCCGCAAGAATCTCGCGAACCAGCATCCGGCGTTTAACCGGCCGCAGAGGAGTAATTTGATTGAGATGATCTTTCATGAATTTCAGCAAGTGTAAATACAGTGACGGAAGGTATAGTCGCAACGGGGGTGTTTGCGCTTCGCCAACCAAAGACCGCACCAAAGGCGGCTGATGTCACTTTAAGCTGATTCATGAAGGTTCAAAATAGGTTATTAGTTGTTGCGTAACTTGAGGCCGGGACAAACATCACGCTATCGTTCTCAATGCTCAACCCGAATGCCCAGAGCATTTACCCACAAGCACAAATTCGAGTCAAGCGCACAAGCGGATTTCGTGAAGGAATCAGCGCAACTGCTACCAACAAGACAGACTGACGACGTGCCAACATCATCCACAACAGCTATATTAACCCCTATCTCAATAATAGAGCCCTGACAAATGGCACGTATTCACCAGGACCATCTGATAGACAGTGTTGCGGACGCGCTGCAGTTCATCTCTTACTACCACCCGAAAGACTTCGTTGATGCAGTCCACGATGCCTACAATCGCGAAGAATCCAAGCCTGCCAAAGATGCGATCGCGCAGATTCTGATCAATTCGAAGCTGTGCGCCGAGGGACACCGGCCCATTTGTCAGGATACCGGTATCGTCACTATTTTTATAAAAATTGGTATGGATGTGCAGTGGCAAGGAGCTACGATGAGCCCGACCGAAATGATCAATGAAGGCGTTCGCCGAGCTTACCTGCATCCGGATAACAAACTGCGAGCTTCTATTCTTGCTGATCCGGCCGGCAGCAGACAGAACACAAAGGACAACACGCCAGCAGTCATTCACATGGAGGTTGTTGAGGGTGACAAAATAGAAGTTGATCTGGCGGCAAAAGGCGGCGGGTCAGAAAATAAATCCAAAATGGTGATGCTCAACCCGAGTGACAGCATAGTCGACTGGGTGGTCAAAACAATACCGACAATGGGTGCAGGCTGGTGCCCACCAGGTATGCTCGGCATCGGGATTGGTGGAACAGCTGAAAAATCTGCAGTACTTGCAAAGCAGGTACTTATGGATCCGATTGACATACAGGAACTAAAAGATCGCGGTCCTTCAAACCGTATTGAAGAACTACGACTTGAGATTTTTGAAAAGGTGAACGCACTCGGTATAGGTGCACAGGGTCTGGGCGGACTAACAACCGTACTGGATGTTAAAATCGCAGATTACCCGACGCATGCCGCGTCCCTGCCGGTGACCATGATCCCGAATTGCGCCGCGACAAGACATACGCACTTTGTCTTAAATGGCGATGGACCGGCACTGCAAACCCCGCCATCACTCAGTGACTGGCCGGAAATCGCCTGGGATGTCGGACCCAACGCCCGCTCAGTTAATCTCGATACGTTAACCGATGAAGAAACCTCAAGCTTCAAGCCAGGTGAAACACTATTGTTAAACGGTACTTTGCTGACAGGTCGCGATGCAGCACACAAGCGTATCAAGGAAATTCTCGAACGTGGTGAAGAATTACCCGTCGACCTTAGCGGCAAATTGATTTACTACGTCGGTCCGGTCGATGCAGTGCGCGATGAAGCAGTAGGACCCGCTGGCCCCACAACAGCAACTCGAATGGATAAGTTTACCGATATGATGCTGGAGCGTACCGGTATTTTAGGTATGGTCGGTAAAGCCGAGAGAGGGCCCACCGGAATTGAGGCGATCAAAAAACATAAATCAGTCTACCTTATGGCAGTAGGCGGGGCGGCGTATCTGGTATCACGGGCAATCACTGATGCACGAGTCATCGCATTTGAAGAGCTCGGTATGGAAGCAATTCATGAATTCGTAGTAAAAGATATGCCCGTTACGGTTGCAGTAGACAGTAACGGTGAAGCAGTGCACCAGACCGGTCCCGCAATCTGGCGCGATAAAATTTCTTCAGGTGAAGTACACCCTGTCTATTTTAAATGATAGCCAGAAGTATTGGCAGCCTAGTTGAAATCAGGAATAAACGGACCATTCAGCGCAGGCAATTAATACAGTTGCCTGCGGTCTGTGATATGCGGTAGATTTTAAGCGGCCTACTATTCGGCTGTACTATGCGGCTCTAAAATACGGCCCAAAAATACAGCCCAAAAATACAGCAAGTAGTAAGCATTCGCTTTCCGCGCTTGAATGTCCGACATGAACGAACACACGTTACATAGCGACCTTTTTGGCCGAAGTTTCAAACGCTGGCGTATCAACAACTACATCTGATTTTTTCTTGCGCTCTTCAAGATCAATAATACTACCCGCATCACCTTCGGCCTTAATGCTGCTCAGCACTGTTGGCTCATTAAAGTGCTCATCTGCCAGAGCAACCGGCCAATTCAATCCTGACTCATCAGAGTCTCTAATTTCAGTATATAAGCTGCCATTAATCTGCGTGCTGTCTATCAGGTAGCGCCGGAACCTCTCGTAAAGATCCTGATCTACCTCACCGGGGTCACTCCAAAAAGAATCAATTGTGCCCTGATGAGTCAAACCATCTATGTCGTATATCGCCTCCCCCAGCGCCTTAACTGGTGTGTCATGATATAACGAAGATATTCCCACCGTGCTGTTTATCAGCACTGATCCTTCAGCATTACGCAACAAGGAAGGTAAATCTGTATCGTGAACATAATGTAGCCGATTCTCAAGACCATAAACCAGGGCCATTTTCTGGATTACAGATTTATAGTTCTTATAACCTCTGTCATAGGGATGATGCTTAATAACCAGAGAACAATCATCTCTGCCTGATTTTGAGAATGAACTAATTACATGCTCAAGATATTTTTCAATACTTGGAAATTCAGAATGCTGCCTGACCTGCATGTCACTATGCACCTGCAATGGCAACAAGAAGTATTTATTACTTCCGTTGAGAATAAACTGGCCGATCTTACGTTCGGTAAATCGATAAGCCATTTTTCTGCAGCCGGACTGTATCCAATACAATCCCTCTATAAATACATTCAGGCTGCGATGATGTTCGTAATCATTGAACATCCACTTCATCGCAGAAGCAGCAATATAGTACTGCACACAATGTCTGGCGGCTGAGCTAAATACATTTGAGACTGGTCCGGAAGGCAAATCAAAAACACTAGTATCGGTTTGCGCTAAATGCTCGTGTATACAGGCTTTATCACAAGCACTGGAAAATCCGTTAACACCATCTTTTTCCAATGTCACATAATTTGGACGCACATACCCTTCTTCAAAAACATAGACCTCAATACCAAGCCGGGTAGCAATATCAATTGCCTGACGATGGTATCGTCTGCAATCCCCGAACAAGTAGATCCGATCTATCTCTCGCCCCAACATTACACTCTCAATCCATGAAGGCCAGACAGATGCTTTAGCAGTGAAGTTTAGGTACTTACCAGTGCGAAAGTAATAGAGATCTCCCCCGTTTAAGTTTACTTTCAGAACATTGTGACCACAGCTCTCAAGCTGTCGTGCGAACTTCTTAAAGAAAGGTCCGACAGGTCCCTGTAGTAAAAGAATATTACGCGGCATAAGTAAGGCCTTTTCTTATATTGCGAACAATGTTCACGTATTTTTTTAGTCCTGATGCAGTAAGCGAATCAGACTGCCTCTGACGCTCTTCTACCAGTGCGGCAATTGTTTTTTCCACACTAGTGAATTCACCCGACTCAATATCGAGATAACCCGGATATTCGATATAACAAATGTATACCAGCTCCGCCAAGCTACGCTTCCTTGTTCGCCGCTCAAAACTACAATGATCCGTCGTCAAACCCCACCCTGCATAAAAGGGTCTTCCATAAGTAACGACATCTTTGCCGCAAAGTAGCGCTTCAAGCCCTGCAAGCGAGGTCATTGTGTGTACTTGCTCACACAAATTCAGTGTGATCTCTATCGACAAACCCGTTTCGACATGATCACAATAGTCAGCAATATCACGATAGTTAGCAATTCCGTCACTGCGATTTCCGCTGACCACATCGGGATGCGGCTTGTACACTATCAGTGCCTCAGGATTGGCCGCCCTGACAGATTGCAAAAGCTTAAAATTGCTATCAACCCCCACACTGCCGTAGCGCAGGGAGGCATCACCCTCCACCTGACCAATTACCAGTAACACCCGCTTACCGGCGTAAAAGGAAATATCCGTAAGCCCGGCCTCAGCTGATGTGTACTTGCTAATGCGGTTTTCCAGCAACAACTCTATTAGCGACTCAGCGCGCTTTATTTCAGAAGTCGTGCAATCCCGATTTTGTAATAAATACTCAAGACGTGAAGGCTTAGTGGCATCAAAGTAAATTCCAAGATCATCAACTACGAGGGATCTTGGTGCTGTGAAGTTACTCCCGAGCCCCACAGAGCGAACAAAGCCATCCTCCATGCGCGCAACCTGATGTTGTTGCAGCAGCTTCTCCGACTCACTGTCTTCTGCGCCACGTCCCCATACCATGATTGATGAGGATTCATTTGCAGCAGTCGCTGGTAATTCACTTAATTCTTTGAGTGATACATACTGGTGGTTGTATTCTGTCGCCATCATGTACCGGTCCACATAGCGTTTCTTCCATGACGTTATACCGAGCAGGCGATAATTACCACCAACTCGCTTGAGCTGTCTACGTTGCTCAATAATATGATCAACGATATCCGAGAGCGTACAGACGCCACCCACAACCGGATCAACATAAGTCGGATAGATCAAATATGCAGCTATGAAAACATCCAGCAGATTTCGATTGATCGCTCTTCTTGAGTTTGGCTTTCTATCTTCCGTTAAACCCCAACCGGAATAAAACGGTTGACCAAAACAAACCACCGGAACCTGGTGCAACAGCAACTCAAAGCCATACAGTGAAGTACCAACATAAGCCAACTTACATTGCGTCAGCCTGTGTGGAGAAATTTCATCACTGACCAATTTTACCCCAAGCTCTAAGGCCGCCTCCGACAAATACCCCTGCTTACGTCCTGCAAGCACCTCTGGATGGACTTTCACAAGTACATTCTCGGTACCGTGCTCAGAAACTGCCTGCCTTAGCATCTCGCTAAAATCATCAGGCTGCATACCACCGAAGCTTACGGACTGATCACCGACTGTTTGATCTACGACCAATACAAACGGGGATTCATCATTTGCGGAATCTACTGCATCAATCCGGACGTTGTATTTGCTGATGCGATTGTCGATTAAGCGCTGCATCAGCGTTGCAGCGTCCGATCTTATGCCACGGTCTGCCAGTTGCCACGAGCACTTGTCAATATTGTTCAATATATTTTCAAGTCGTGAGGGACGACTAGAATCATAGTAGATACCCACCGGATCACTGACTACGGAGTATTTCCGATGTCTGCCACCACGACCAAACGAACAAACAAATCCATCTTCCAGTCGGATATGAGACAAACCACAACTTCGAGCCAAACTCTCTGACATCTTGCTATATCGTTTATGTCCCCAGGAGTAGACAGCTTTACAAGACTTACCACGCAGCGCTAACGGATTGCGACTCAATTGCTCTATGCCAAGAAATATCTCAACATTTGGAATTTTACCAATACCTGATGAAAGAGTGAAACCTTGCAAGATCCTGATCGCCCTAGCCTGGATTATTCATGAGCCGAATTACTAACGACATGTGGCGTCCAGAGGAAATCTGGCTACACAGGTCGGCCAATGGCATGAGGAAACGTGGTCCGAGAAACGTGGCCCGCCACGTGCCAAAGAGGATGGGCCGAGATATGACGCCAAATTTTCTTCCGGCGTCGAATAGACACACTGCTATTTTTAAAAAGGCACAAAAAAAGAGGTTTGGAACTGTATCCATAGCATTTCCCAATGTTTACTTGTCGCCTGATGAATAATTCAGGCTAGTGTGCTGTTTCAAATCAGTGTGATCGTATGCGAGGCTGCCATGGGTCCTGCAACATCTAAAGGAACTTGTCCCGAGATTTGACCCAAGATTTGAACTGGGGTTTGACCTAAATTTTCCATGACACATCCGCTGTAAAATATTTGTTCAACAAAATTCGAGACTTCATGCTAGTTAATCAGGCTAATCGCAATACCTGCCGCAACTGCACAGACACTGGCATCAACAACAAGGGGCTTCCAGTGAATCATCAAAGTATGTGCTAATAGCTGCAAGCTCGTCATCCGGTCAATATCGTGTCGATCAATATCATTGGCAGCATTAACATCAAGTGACTCAGCATCAAGTGCCACAGAGGAGTTAGATGCTACAGGTGATGACCCCATCGGTGTCGGGGTTGCAGAGCTATCTCCCTGAACCAAATCAGTCAGCTGTCTAAGCACTGATGCGCCATTATCATCCGGACTTTGGCTGGCCGCCTGGCCGATTATCGTCAATAATCCGCCACTGATGCCTTTTTCACGTGCAGATTTCTGCAGTACATAGATCTCTTCCTGCAGCGATACAAGACCTTTCAGCGAGATCTCACAATAGGCTGCGCGCTCGGAAGGAGTACTGCCTTGCGTGACTTTACTGATGTCTATTGCCTGCAAAACAGGCGCTGGGTCTGACTGACCAGTGTCTTCAGCCTCATCGATGATATATCGATTAAGTACAACAGCTTCGGCTCCCCATTGAATCAACTCACGTTTGCCAGATTGAAGACTGGTAAAAGCCTGACTGTACTGCTCAATTATTGTGGGTTTTCCGGCTGCCGACGCCATTTTTCGCGCACGCTTTTCTGTTAATCAGGTCTCATGTTGCAGAAAGCAAGCCAAGCAAAATAGCGGGGCGTGTCACCGTTTCAAACCAACTAAATCTAGTAACTGCGTCCGCGGCTTCAATAAAAATGAAACTAGATACTCCTGCCAGCTGGCGCTTCATGCATCGTTCCATTGATCAACCATAAACCACCAAATGACAGACAAAAAAGGACAATGATTAAAGCATCGTAGCCACCAGCTACCCAAATCAGAGAACCTACAAACGGGGACGCTGCGGCACCAATCAAATAGAAAAATGCAAGTAATCCGGACTTAGCGCCAAAATTCTCGTCACCGAGAATATCTCTTGCGATTATCGGCCGAATGATACTCAAGATACCATAGCCGCTGCCAAACACTATCGCAAACAATACTGCACCCTTCAGCCCGTTATATGAATTAAAGAGCAGCACCATGGCGGAGCCCATAAAAATAAAAGCACAATAGACAATAAACTTGTGGCTCAGTTGACGCTGTAATACTGTGATTACAATTCTGCCAAACACCTGCATAGGCCCGATCAGGCTTGCAACAAATACTGAAGCCCCCAAAGCCAAACCGCGGTCGTTTAACATAGGTAATAAATGGTGCAGCGTAGCACCATGCACTACCGCTAATAATGCAAACGCTATCGCCAACCGCATAAAAAGAGTATTGCGAAGATACGCGCCTTTTTGTGATTTGCCAGATTGCGTATCTGACGGTTGCGCCATCGCTTGCTCATCTTCAACCAATGATGCACCGAAATAGAGCAACGGCGCACCAATAAGCATTGTCGCAATCGAAAAAACCCGCACCACTGTTTGCCAATCAGAAAGGTTTGCAATTAAGTGTGCTGCCGGAAAGCATATAGTGCTGGCAAACCCCGCTACCAGTGTCACCACAATAATGCCACGCTTTGCACTCGCACCATAAGCACGCGTTAATAGAGCAAAGCAGGGTTCGTACAAACAGGCTGCAAAGCAACAGCCGATCACACCCCACAAGCAGTAAAACTGCCACAACTCAGTTGCAAACGAAACCAAAAACAATGCGATACCGCCAAACATCGCTCCATTGCCAAGCAACCAAGGCCCAAAGCCGCGATCGATCAACTTACCAAATACCGGGGAAAATAAAGCAGACACTAAAATCGCCAGAGTGACAGCACCGGTCAACTCCAATCTGGACCATAAAAATGCAGATTCCCAACGTATTAGCAGCGCGGGGAAACTATAAAAGAGACATACCCAGACAATAGTCTCGCCTATTGCAAGCATCGCGAGTGCTTTATTGTTAACTTCCTGCTTTATAGTAGCCGCCTGCATGATGTAACAATATCACGCTATGCAGTTGACAATCAGAACCAACAGTAAGCTGAAACTACTACGATTAATCAAGACTCTACAATAAGACTGGAGCAGCTGATGTTAAGAGCGTGAAGTAGACGCTGCCTGACAACAGCTTCTGCTTCCCAGTCATGTCGCGTCGATGCAGGCACTGCATCATAATGATGATTAACATCAGGCTTTCCGTTAGAAAATCCGGCAACATAACCACTCAACTTTCCAGGATATTTATCAGCAATAGACTTCATCAAGCCCAGAATAAGCAAACCAGCCGACGGACTGGTGCTGAGTTCATTGTAAAGTGAATTCCAGAGATTAGCTGGCACAGTAAAGATCGCATCGTAATTATCATCGCTTTTGAATTTTTGCCACACCCGACTACGACGAAAAAATATATCGTTACCTGTAATACAAATCGCATCTGCACTCTTGGTCAACTTCTTATTCCACGATGGCGTTACGACGTGTATAGAAGCATCTTCACTTATCCGACTGTTGCTTGCATAGCTATTAAAGTAGAATCTTGTGCCAATGTGAGGGTTCATAAACGATGCACCTGGTGCATTCCCAACAACAGAAAATCCACATGATTTTAGAACGCTCTCCTCAAGCGTATCACTTGCGGGATTCAATCTTTCTTCTAAAAACCCGACACAACGCATTTCATGCGTACTGAGTTTTGGCACTGGAAGATGACAACGTATGCTGTAGGCTAGAACATGGAAATACCGTTTCATGACAACGGATGCAGTATCAAACCTCGAGAGAAGTTCATCGGCCGCACTTGTATTACCTACATGAAGATAAAGCGAAGCCAAATAATAAACTGTTTCCCTACACCGATACACCGTACTGGAACTACGGAACTGGTCCAGATGCTGGGTATCGTATTCCGCACTTGCGGCCAAACTGTCCAGTTGCCTGAATAGTGCTCTTGTATCTGGCCGAATCAAAAGACATATGCTCATCGATCAGATACCTGCCGTTTTACTGTAAAAGCACGCCCCAGTATTCGCAACAATCGAAATTTGGAGTCCAGTAAAAACGCTTTCGGATCATCGCCTAACTTAAACAGTTTACGGATAAAACCGGTTCTCCTGTCACGCAAGCCAGATAACGCTCCAGCTGCAGAAGAACAATAAGGCTTGATCAAGGACGCAGAAGCCTCTAAGTTCAATTCATCAAACCAATCTTCTTCTTTATTATGCAAACCTTCAGTACACTGAGACCCATCCCCGATAATAATTCGACTTACTGCTTTTTGCACTGAGTGAAGGTTATTATCTATCACATAGTGTGACGCCATCGATGGCAATTCAAAATTCAATAGTGATTTACCAGTTTCATCATAGATCTCACAGCCAGCTGATTTCAGATAACGGTGCAATACCGGATAGGCATACGCCTGCCGAAATTTTTTATCCGCAACTAAAAATGCAGTACACCCAGTACTTACCGCATCCAGCACACGCATAGTATTAATGAAGAGCACACCAGAAGCCTGACGATAAATACTATGCATAGCAGGACATGACATCCAGTCTGGCTCGAACATCTGCACTTCAATATTTACAGCTGATCGAATAGATTCACCATAACCCAGATAGGCCGCTGTACCCAGAATGACAACTCGACTGATACCTGCATCTTTCAGAAGCTCTGCAATAATATTTGCGACAACATCATGATTCAAATCTGCATCGACATCTAATACAAGCGCGTCTTTGAGTAGCGGGGTGCGACTGCTGCCATCACAGTATGCGTAAACAGCATGCGACACATCTGGTAAGCTAAATTCAAACTCCGCATCCTCGGATCCATACCCGGCTGGTACAAGTATATGATTACACAACATAGACCCGGGGAACGCTGGCTTTAGACTGGGCAATTCATTTTGACTCAGCTGATCGTGCTGATAGTCAACCCAACACAGCTTGCTGCTAGATGACTTACTTAGGCCGCGCATTGCAAGTGTTCCTGCAGAATTGACAGTCTATTAGTTACAGAAAAACGTTCTTGCAATTCACGAACAACAGAATCCTTGTTAGCTAATGACGACGGTTCAACTAAAATCTCCTGTAACGCAGTTTTCCATTGCTGCTCATCACTTACCAACCAGGATAATTTATTGTCATGATCATTCATATCCTGGTTCATACTCGCTACTATCGGTGTTCCTACAGACACAGATTCAATCAACTTTACCGCTGATTTAGACTGATTAAATTCATTATTCAACAATGGTGCGATCGATACATCCACCAACGACAGTAGTTTTAGATAGTCGGTGTATTCTGCAAAGGCACAGTGTTTGGTGTTTGGCAGATCCTTATAAACCTGCTTATTCAACCTACCCACTATCAAGAATCTCACACCTGTATCAAGGATTTCATTAAGTACTCCTGATATTGATTTCAAATCCTCACCGTGACCGAGGCTTCCGGGGAAATACCCTATCGTCGGTTCCCTGGAAGGTCTACCACAAAGATCTGAGTGACGAAAAGTTCTGGGCAAAGTATTTGGCAACACTGTAATTTCCGCACTCGGAAATATATCGCGAATTTTTTCGGATAAGTATGCAGTTGAAAGCAAATATTTATCAAAACACTGTGCCGCCGCAAATGTTTTCTTATACTGGCGCTGGACTTTGGCTATCGATTTTCCGCCATTGATATGCTGGGGACTAAATTCAGCATAATCAGGGTGGAAAATAAGATCATCGTAATCGGCATGCAACTGCAATCCGCTAGCTTGACAACAATCAATCGCGTGCTTAAATCGCCTGGACCAGACAGGCCTGTGAAAGACAGCATGATCAAAGCCTTTTAAAGTCGCACGGTTGACTCGTTCCAGCGGCAGAACCACAGCATTACCACCTTGAGATAGAAGTTCATCAGCATAGTGATAACAACGATGTCTTGCCGAGGGGTGCTGCCACGCACGTTGTCCGTATCTGGTATCAGTTAAGTAGATTACTGAAGCCATTTGACCAACAATCAACCTAACCTGGCACTGTAACAGGACTATTCGTCAACTCAAATTCACCATCATTTACGCGGATCGAAATTCGATCTCCAGAAGTAATAGGCCCCAATTCATCAAGAGAAAGGGTAAAACCACATTTACCGTTCACATGGAAACCTTTACGTTGCACATCTTCACGATATACATCAGCTGTTATATTTTTGCGAACCTTATCATTGATGTAAACAACCACCTTTGCAGGATCATTTGACTCCCTGTCAATGGTCCAGCCTTTTATCTTACCCTGATTCAACACACCAACACTTCCACAGAAACGCTTTACTGTCTTAAACGAATGAACGTTAGCAAGCTTTTGCGAATCGAAACACTCCAGTGCAGTCTTGTACAGCTCTACATCCTTATTATTTAGCTCTTCTATCTCGGCGATTTCTGCTTCCGATGCAACACTATCTGTAATGCCTTCATACTTCCCCACATTAAGTTTAACCAGTGGAAAATTAGTACCGTAGCGCTGATTAAACATCTGCAGACTTTTGTGATATTCAGCTGTTATACCAAAATAATCAATATCCTCAGGCGCACACTGAGACATAGCCTTGTGCTGTCTGTTCTGAAATTGTGGTCTTGTATAGAACTCGCGCAAATCACCGATGAAACCGTAATGCGATGTGAAATGAATGTACTCTGAGACAACCCTTTCTACCGGGTTGCGGAAGAACGTTACAATAGGTGAATTTGGAAATATTTCCCGATACTTGGCGAGCGAAAAATGACCGGTCAAAAATTTATACTTCACACCAACCTTTCTGAGTGCTGCAATATCATTCGAATCATAAAATGCCGATCGAATGTCTTCAGAAGTACTTGATGACTTCTCACCATAATCATTAAGCACTTGATCCGGCCCGAAGTACTGCTCTGCACTTTTTCTGAAACTGGTACCGGCTGTCTTTGGAATATGCAGGTAAATAATCGGAAATTGCATTAGCTACACACCACTATGCCGCGAGCGAGAAGTCTTCTCGCACCAGAGTAAGATTACGATTATAGGCAGGATCTGACTCAAGCATTTCACCCCACTTATTTTGCATATAGAGCGCCTCCTGCCTAAATCGACTTTGTTTTTCCTGCGTATTCTCATGACCTCGACTCACAGACTCATGATGATACAACAAAGCATAAGGCGTCCATACGTTGCGCAACCCAAGCGTACCGACACGCAAACAAAAATCCACATCATTAAACGCTACTTTTAAATCTGTCTCATTAAGGCCTTGTATCTGCTGATAGATAGGTTTTTCAATCGTGAGACAGGCCGCAGTCACAGCAGACATATTCTGTGTAAGATGAAGCCTTGAGAAATATCCGGCAGATTCTGCATCAAAGTATTTGTGACCGTGCCCGGCAACGCCACCTATTCCAAGTATCACCCCTGCATGCTGCACCATATTATTTTTATACAACAATTTTGCACCTACACAGCCTATCTCCGGCCTGATCGCATGGCTCACCATCTCATGCAGCCACTCTCTTTCAATAACTTCAATATCATTATTCATTAAAGTAATGATACTACCTTCTGCCTTTTGTACAGCAAAGTTATTGATAGCAGAGTAATTAAATTCACCATTGTAGGTATATATTCTGATATTGCTTTGAGCCTTTAGCTGCTCGAAATATTCCAGGGTTGCCGGCTCGGTTGATTCATTGTCTACGATAATTATCTCATAGTCAGGATAATCAGTACGCTGCAACACACTTCCAATGCACTGAGACAGAATATCCAGCCTGTCTCTGGTGGGGATAATAATACTCACCTTGGGTGGTACTTTAGGAAGCGCCCATCTTACACGGTAAGTATTCGGATACTTACCTGCCTCTACCGTTGCATCAGCATTAACTCGTTTCAGATGATCATTGATAGCAGCGACACCACTGTCGGTCGTGTAACTCTTAGCACTCGCCGTCGCAGAAGTAGATCCTTCGGCCATACGCCAGTGATAGAGAATCTTTTGAATATGTTTCACTTCACCTGCAGTTACCACTTCCATGACACGCAGGAGTAAATCATGATCCTGAGAACCTTCGAACCCTGAACGGCAACCACCAACCTGCTGAATAACATCCCGTCTTAAGGCGACCAGGTGACAAATGTAATTCTGTGACAGTAAAAGGTCCGGGTTCCAGTCAGGCTTGAAGTGAGGATCTACTCTTGCACCGGCACTATCAATTTTATCCTCATCAGAATATACAAGCTTAAGCGCAGGATTTTCCATAATTGCGCTGGCAACCTCATACAGTGCATGCTCTGCTAGTAAATCATCATGATCAAGAAATACACAGTAATCACCCGTCGCCAACTGCAAACTGGAATTGGTATTATTGGCAATGCCCGAACTCTCCTGACCAAACACTGCGGTAATTCGATTGTCCTTATCTACCCATGCCTGCAAAGCAGACTTAGTCTCATCAAGATCTGACCCGTCATCAGAAATACATAATTGCCAATTTGAATAGCTTTGCGTAAAGACTGACTGAATTGCTGCATTCAGCAATTCCGCATCGCTATTATACGTAGGCATGATGACAGATATTTTAGGACGCTTTGACCTACCGTCGATGCTAACAATATTGTTCCTGGTCGGTGCTTCAGGCTCTTCGACTTTTTCAATCCATTTACTGTAGTTGTGACTACGCACAGGATTGGCAAACAGAGCTGAATACTTTCTTTCAAGTACAGTTTTATAAGGCTGCCCGGAGTTGCTAGCTTGCTGCATTAACATCTGTCTTGTTGCTGCAGCCGTGTCTTCGTTGCTGGACGGATTCCACCGCATTAGCTTTGTGAGCATGCGTTTTTCGGCAAACTTGAAGGTAATGGGGCTCATGGAAAACTCACGAATATTGAACTGCCCGGCGCTGCTTAGAGGATCAAATCGAATTCCCAGCGCTTTACGATCAAACCTCACAATTCGTTTGCAGATTTTTCTCGATTGATAGGGAATCTTAATCGATTCATCTTCGAGATATCCTTCGCCAAGATTGACATAGAATATTGCGGTATCAAATACATTACTGCACTCAATATCGAGCGTTATCATGTACCAGCCAGTGTGCAAATCAAACACAGGAAATTCGCAGGCGAATTGCGGATCATCACCAGTAGAAGTCCATGTACCGGTATTTCCCTTGTGCGTCTCCCGAATATCAACAAGTGGCTTCAGGCGCGGCTTTATCCGTGGTCTGACTCCAGAGGATATACGCACAATCGGTGTGAGCACGCGCTTTATTTTTTTTATTTTCGACGTGTTTAGGTTCATTGACTCTTTTGCCAGTGCAACAATCCAGGTCAGCGATTACCAGATCAGAGACTGCCCCGACCTTCGCCATCCGTTACACTCACAACGCAATCTCCGCGCCGATTTACTGCTCGATTTCACAACAACCCAATTTTTTGCGAACCTTATTCACATGGAAATTTGGCATACTTTTTTATAGGCCACTGTCCGTCCAAATAGCTTTGCTAAATAAATGTGTCAGCAGGTATGGGCAAATGTTCTTGAACAAACATTTCACAGCTGTAGTTGTCCTGGCACGATGAAAAAGCGCAGTCCATGATACGGGCCAGATGCAGACTATCTGATCTTCAGATCTTCTCGACGCAGCGGTAGCAGCTACGAAATGCGAAACGTGTAAAAGTATCTTGGACGCCCCAACTAGCCCGGTTTATTCATGAAAATGACGACATCCCGCTCGATCCTTGATTCCACAGCGAATTTTTTCTCTTGCAAATATCAGTAAGCCAAGTAAATGAAAACATGGAACGCGAGAAGAAAATATCCTGTGAAACCAATGCTCTGCGCGCTATGCTCGCCATTTCACGAATAACCGGGCAAGGAGTCTGTGCGGTAGAAATCCGCGTAGCGAGAACGTGCCATGGCGAGGACGTTTTTACTATCATTTGAGGCGCATAGTTGTTCATACGTAACGAAAATGATCGATGATTATTGTAGCCTAGGCACACCGTCAGGGCGCGGTCGCAGTAGCGGACGTTCTGCCGCGCAGACCTAGGAGCTTGTCCGAGAATGAATGATCTACTGCGAAAGCGATCTTTTGGCCAGCTATTGCGATCGATATCGTTAAATATGAATGACTATTCGCCTCAATCGATCGAAATATCTGACTCAAAATCTCACTTTCTCGCTA
>CALIHW010000054.1 GCA_938020525.1 uncultured Granulosicoccaceae bacterium
TTTAATGGACGAGTTCAGTCGATCAAAGCATCTGCACGAGGATTTAGAGACTTTGCAAACTATAGAATCCGTATTCTTTTCTACTGCGGAAAACTGGATATGAGGCCTGCATTTACCCACAATAATTGACGAAGAGCCCCCATAGGGAGAGTGACTTGGTTTTGGGTACGTGGCTTAAAATATAGTCGAACAGGATTTCAAAAATGCTTTGACGACACCCTCCCATCGAGAGAGTGACTTGGCTTAGGGTGCGTGTATTAAAATAAAGTCGAACAGGATTTCAAAAAATGCTTTGACGACACTCTCCTCAGGAGTATCTGCAATGATTTCACAAACAGCGCGTGTTGATACCAAACCACTTTCTCAAATTCTCTCGGCTTTTCGCGGGCCTGGCTTTTTACGTGTCTCTCGGCAGGTCAGGTGTCTTTTGCACAACTAAGGATCAGAGTGTCTTGCCTGTCATGCGGTTCTGCCGGCAACCCTTGAAAACCTGATTCCAGAAGAGCCTTCAATGGATCTTGTAGCTGCTAATGAGTGTGACTATTCATCTGCAGAAATTTTTTATAGTTATAGTCAGTATCTTGTAGAGTCGATTCTGTTCAGGGCGGGTGCAGGTATTAATAAAACCTTTTGTCGGCTGGACTAAAGAACAGCTTTTCTGTGAATAGTCACTTGGTCGATAGCGGGTTTACGTAGTACGGACACCATTCCGTCCGGATTACGATTGGATGGTGTGCACAAAGCGCGGATCGGGTAGCTAATTCAGCTACCCTTTGCTTATGTAATGTGGTCTCCTAGGTAAATGATCGATCTTGCCGATATCTCCAAGTCCTACCTGATGGGGCAACACAGCGTGCATGCGTTGTCTGATGTCAGTCTTAATATCGGACAGGGCGAGTTTGTGGCTATTCAGGGATCGTCAGGATCAGGTAAATCAACACTTCTCAATATTCTCGGTATTCTTGATACGCCGGATAGCGGTGCCTATACCCTCGACGGTCATGTTATAGAAAACCTGTCAACCAGCGATGCTGCACGTTATCGCAACCGGTTTATCGGTTTTGTATTTCAGTCGTTTAATCTGATCCATCACAAGAGCGCGCTCGAGAACGTAGCACTACCGCTTTATTATCAGAAAGTCGCTCGCAAAAAACGTAGTCGTATCGCGATGGAATACCTGGATAGGGTAGGCCTCGCAGACAGAGCTGATCATAAACCGGCAGAGTTATCGGGCGGACAATCACAGCGTGTTGCAATAGCTCGAGCATTGATCACCGAGCCTGCATTGCTACTGGCTGATGAGCCGACTGGTGCACTGGATACACAGACCTCTGAACAGATTATGCAAATCTTTAGAGATGTGAATGATCAGGGTATGACAGTGGTATTGGTAACGCATGAGCCGGATATCGCGGCTCAGGCACGTCGTTCCATTGTTTTACGCGATGGCGATATTGTGAGTGATCTGTTAAACGGGTCATCACTGTTATGATTGACCCCCTAATCGAAGTCGCAGATTCGCTGCGTACCCACAAAGTGAGAACCGCACTGGCCGTGCTGACAGTGGCATGGGGAATTTTCATGCTGGTGTTGTTGCTTGGTGCCGGGCGAGGCATTCAAAACGGTGTCGAGTTGCAGTTTAAGGATGATGCAGTTAACAGCATCAGGATCTATCAGGGCAAGACGACCATCGCTTATAACGGTTTGCCACGAGGTCGTTCAATAAGCTACAACAATGAAGACTATCGTCAAGTACGCGCCAAAGTCGGGCACGTCGATAAGCTCACGGCACGATACTACGTTGGAGATAATCTGGTGAGTTATGGCGGTCAGCAGGCGGCATTCGATATTCGCGGAGTGCATCCTGATCATCTATATCTTGAAAAAACCGTGATCACTGCAGGCCGTTACATCAATGAACTTGATTTGCTTGAACGCCGAAAAGTGTGTGTCATTGGTGTGCAGGTTGTAGCGCGTTTGTTTGAAGAAGGTGAAGAGGACGGGCCTGTTGGTAAGCTTTTAGAAGTTGGCGGTACTGTCTGTCAGGTGGTTGGGGTGTTTACTGATGTAGGCTCGCGGCGCGAAGAAGAAGCGGTGTATCTGCCTGTGACAACTGCACAATTGTTATTCGGCGGATCAGATCGATTACATCAGTTGATGTATACCGTCGGTGAGGCAAGTTATCAGGAAAGTAAAGATAGTGAGCAGCAGGTCAGGACGTTGCTTGCCAATATTCACAACTTCTCACCAGAAGATGAGCGCGCAGCGAGAATTTACAACAATCTGGATGAATATAAAAAAATCACCGACTTGTTCTATTGGGTGCGTGTAATTGTAGCGGTAGTAGGGGTGGGAACCGTCTTGACCGGAATACTGGCGGTGAGCAATATCATGGTGATTTCAGTGTCTGAGCGCAGACGTGAAATTGGTATTCGTAAAGCTATTGGTGCCACGCCTGGTTCGATCACACGTTTGATTGTACTGGAGTCTGTCATATTGACTACGGTTGCCGGCTATATTGGTTTACTTGCAAGCCTCGGTTTGTTGGAGTTGCTCAAAGCGACAGTGCCTGAGAATGAGTATATGTACCAGCCGGATGTCAATACTTTTGTTGTAGTTGCTGTGACGGTGCTGGTTATAGTGTCCGGTACTCTGGCGGGATATCTTCCGGCACGACGCGCAGCGGTGATTGATCCGGTGGAGGCTTTGCAACCCACATGATGGACCGTGAATTATGGAGTGAGATCTGGCAGGTCTTAAAGAGCAACAGATTGCGAACCCTGCTAACCGCGTCGGGTATATTCTGGGGTGTGTTTATACTGATCGTGATGCTTGGTTTTGGCAACGGTATCCAGTCAGGTGTTAATAAGAGTATGGCGGGCTATGCCACCAATGCACTTTACCTGTGGGGTCAGGCAACTTCCAAACCGTGGCAGGGATTGCCTCCTGGTCGGTCAGTGCGGTTAAATAGTGATGACACGATGGCATTGCAGGCCCGAGTGGATGGCATTGCTACATTGGCACCACGTGTAAGGCTGGCAAGGTATCGAGGTCGCAGCGATGTCGTCAGTGGCAGCAAAGTAACCGATGCAGAAATTTCCGGAGACGTTCCTTCGTTTCGCCATGTGTTGCCAATGACATTCAAGTTTGGTCGGTTTATTAACCCGATAGATATTGAATCAAAGCGCAAAGTTGCCGTGATCGGTGAGCGCATTCATCGTGATCTGTTCGGTGAAGATGTTGATCCACTTGGCAAGCAGATACAAATAAGACAAATCAGCTTTACAGTTGTTGGTGTGTTTAAACCCAGACGTTATGGCAGCAATCGTGAGCGTATGGGAAGTCTTGTCATAACGCCTTTGACTACCTTTCAACAGGTTTTTAACTATGGTCAGGAAATCGGGTTCTACGCGATGATTCCGGAGCCAGGACTACGCAGTGAAGCAGTGGGAGAAGAAATGCAACAAGTGCTGATGCAACGGCACCGGGTTGATCCGGCTGACCACAGGGCGTTTGGTAATTGGAATTCTGAAACTGAATTTCTGCGAATTGAAAGATTGTTTATTGGAATCAGAGCATTTATCTGGACAGTTGGGCTGGCGACTTTGCTTGCCGGTGTGTTGGGCGTAAGTAATATCATGATGATAGCAATCAGAGAGAGGCGCCGGGAGTTCGGTATTCGGAAGTCTATCGGTGCGACTCCACGATCAGTACTGACAATGATACTTGCAGAGACCGCAACTCTTGTTGGTGTTTCTGGTGTATTGGGTTTGATTGCCGGACTGCTTGCGCTGTTTGTGGTTGACCTGATCACTCGTCCGATCACCAAAAGTGTAGATGCTGAAGTATTATTTGATACGCCAACAATAGATTTGAAGATTGCAATAGCAGCAATTCTTGCTTTGGGTGTTGCCTCCTTACTTGCGACTTTAATTCCTGCCCATCATGCAATGAAAATTGATCCTGTTGAGGCACTACGTGCGGAATAACTATGTTTAAGATGTTGATCAGAGTTGTATTAGTATTTTTAGTGCTTGCCCTGCTTGGTGGCGGCTTGTATTTTCTGGTCAAGCGCAACGAACAGCCGACTGAAGTTTATGAAATCAGAAAAGTAACCATTGATACTATTGTTAAAAGAGCAGTTGCAACGGGTTCAATAGAACCAAGAAAAGAAGTCACCATAAAATCGCGCGTATCAGGTGTTGTTGAAACACTGTTTCTCGAGCCGGGAGGTACGGTTGAGAAAGATGCGCTAATTGCGAAAATAAAAATCGTACCAGATGCTGTCACGTTAAACACAGCACAGGCGCGAGTAGAAACAGCTCGTATCAGCGCATCCAATGCTCGCCGTGAGCGTGACAGACGCAAAAATCTTCTGGATCAACAGCTGATCTCCAAAGACGAGTATGCAAAGTACCAATACGACTACGAGATACAGCGTGAGGAAGAGCAGAGCGCCAGAAGTAATCTGCAACTAATTCGTGAAGGCGGCAGTGGTGAAGCAGGAACAGTATCGAGTGAAATCCGCTCGACGGTGAGCGGCACCATATTAGAGATTCCGGTAAAAGAAGGTGAGACGATTACTGAGACTAACAACTTCAATGAAGGTACAACAATCGCAGCGGTAGCAGATATGACGGATATGATCTTTACCGGTACGGTTGATGAATCTGAAGTTGGCCGTATTGGTGAAGGCATGGCGCTGGAAATAAGTATAGGTGCTATTGAGGGTCAAACCTATGATGGAACACTGGAGTTTATCTCGCCCAAGGGTATAAGAAACGAAGGTACTGTGCAGTTTCAAATACGCGCAGCTATCCAACAGAGCTCGCAACGGCAGGACTCACAACAGGAGGTAAGGGCCGGTTATAGCGCTAACGCAGATATTGTTCTTGACCGCCGTGATGATGTGCTAACACTCGATGAAGGTGCTTTGATTTTTGAGAACGATGAAACCTTCGTTCTGTTGCAGGTTAATGATAGCTTTGAGCGCCGCCAGGTAACCACTGGTCTATCCGATGGATTAAAAATCGAAATCGTTGACGGGTTGGAAGACGGTGCGGTGGTCAGAGTGCCGTAATAGCTTGGAGGCTGAATCCTGTACTTTGGAGTTTCCGGTTTTAGAGTACCTGTGAGCAGCGGTGTACACTGGCATTCTGCAATTGCAGGTTTTGGCCGAAGAGCTCGATCGGTAATTTTATGGCTAATTTGTGCGCCAGTTGTGCACGAGTATGCAGGAAATCTTATTAATCTTATATAAATCAAAGATATAAGAGAGTTTGTAACTTGATCAGTAGGGCTTCAAAATAGTACGGCTGTTTTTAACCAACACTTTTATTCTGGAGGGCATTTATGCTTAATAAGTTTACCAAACCACTGGTACTGGCAACCGCGACATTCGCTGCTGCGACCATCGGCTCTGTTGCATCTGCGCAAGACGACTACATTCTAAATACGGCTTCAACCGGCGGTACGTATCATCCGGTAGGTACTGCGATTGCGACTCTTTCCAAAATCAAGCTTCTGCCAAAGGAAAAGTTCAGTCTTACCGCCGTGAACTCTGCGGGATCCGGTGCAAATGTTCAGGCACTGGCTGCTGATACTGCACAGTTCGCGATTCTGCAGGGATTGTTCGGTTCTTATGCTGCGACCGGTACGGGCCCTGTTTCTGAGAAGCAGGAAAACCTTCGTTCTATAACAATGCTATGGCAAAACGTAGAGCACTTTATTCTTTCTAACGATCATGTCAAAAGTGGCACTGTATCTGACTTCGATGCGGTTAAAGGCGAGACAGTTGTAATGGGTAAAGAGAACTCAGGCACATTGGGTTCTAATGATGTACTAATGAGTGGCATGGGTCTTGGGCTGGACGAATTTACCATGATTCATGCAGGCTATGGACCGTCAGCAGATGCGATGGCAAACGGGCAGGCAGTGGGTGGCGGCTTTCCTGCAGGTCCACCAGCTGGTGCGATTACCAAGCTAATGTCTTCTAACGGAGATAAGTTCACAATTTTGAATGTTACTGAAGAAGAGCATGCAAAGATGGATGGTGGACGTAACCTCTGGGTTCCTTACACAATTGCTGCGGGTACCTATCCCGGTCAGGATAATGATATCCAGACAATCGCTCAGCCTAACTTCCTTGCGGTTAATGCCGCTGTTGATGAGCAGCATGTGTATTTGTTGACCAAAGCGCTGTATGAAAACCTGCCGTTTCTACAGGCGATTCATAAAGCGACTAACGCTATGGATGTGAATAATGCAATGGCGGGTCTACCGGTACCTCTGCACCCGGGTGCAAAGAAGTACTACGAAGAAGTTGGTCTGGAAGTACCTGATCATTTGAAGTAAAGCAGTGTTGACCGAACCGGGCACGTGCCTTAACAGCAAGTGCCCGGTTTCTATTTATATTCCGCGTGTACAACACAACCGACTGCACCTATGGCTGATACACCCTCTCAAGCTGCTCATGACAGTGAAAGCCTTCCCTTCAAGGAGCGTCTGTCGGATCTGAATTACGCATTTGGCCACGCCTGGTATTACAAACTCATTTTTATATTCATATGCGGCTTTGGCATTTGGCATGTGTTGACCAATCTTTATCTGCAGGAGCCCGGGCGCTGGCAGAACTGCATTCACTTTGCGGGCTTTGGGTTTCTTGCCGCAATCACAACCATTAAAACAGATGAGAATGGTCACCCGAAAAACCTCTGGCCGAACCTGATTTTCGCCGGATTGATCGCCATCAGCGCGCTGTGGATAGCATATGCGGAAAATGGTATCTACGAACGCACGCTTGCTAAAACCGGGCAAAGCTGGCAGTTCACACCGTTTGACTGGATAGCGGGTATTATCGTTATTGTTGGCGCAATCGAACTAACACGGCGACTGACTGGCTGGATTATTCCAATACTGGTTATTCTTTCTCTGTCCTATATTTTATTTATTGGTGAAATGCTGCCCGGCGCATTTCGGGCTGCGAGTTTACCGCTTGATGATGTGTTGTTTCGTTCTCTTTATAACGATGAGGGCATGTTTGGCATTATCACTACCATCTCTTCTGCCAACATCACGCTCTTTATGATATTCGGTGCGTTCCTCGTGGTGTCCGGTGCCTCTGACTTTGTTATCGAAATGTCCAAAGGTATTGCGGGCAGGTTGCGAGGAGGGGCTGCTTTTGTGGCAGTGATGTCTTCAGCCTTAACCGGTACGATCTCAGGCTCGGCAGTCGCCAATACTGCATCCACTGGTGTGATTACTATTCCGTTGATGAAATCCAATGGATTCCGCGCCAAGTTTGCAGCTGGTGTTGAGGCGTCTGCCTCTACCGGCGGGCAATTAATGCCACCGATTATGGGGGCCGGTGCCTTTGTAATGGCAAGTTATACTGGCATTGAGTACGGAAGAATCGTGCTGGTTTCTATTGTTCCCGCTGTTTTATATTTTCTTTCGGTGGCCTTTATTATTCGCATAGAGGCGATGAAGCACGATATTGGCATCGAAAAGCCGGACGCCGTAGATAGATCTAAGCTGGTTGGTGGAGCGCTGAATTTTCTCCTGCCATTAGCGATCATGACTTACATGCTGATGTCAGGCCGCACGCCGAGTTATGCTGCCTGTTTTGCCATAGCCAGTCTGATTATGATCAGCTGGATTACACCCAATAAGATGGGGCCAAAGAATATAGCGCGTGCCCTTGCACTAGGTGTGAATACGTCCATTATGACAGCGGTACTGTTGGTTGCTGTAGGCTTAATTAACAATGCAGTGACTACTTCCGGTCTCGCCAATACGTTTGCGTTGATGATTGCACAATGGTCGCAGGGTTCGTTATTGATTGCGCTTGCACTAATTACTATTGCGTCTCTGATTCTGGGTATGGGGCTGCCGGTTACTGCAGCTTACATCGTACTGTCTATTTTATCGGCACCGGCACTGGCTGGTATGTTGGCGGATGGCGTCATCGTGCAGCAGTTAGTCAGTGGTATTGCCGATCCGATTGCCGCGGCAACTTTTGCGCTGGTTGACTCACCGTTGGTAGCCAAAGTGGCTACCGGGATGACACTTGCTGAAGCGCAGATGTTAATGTCATCTATCCCGTTTGAGCTGGCCGTGGTGCTCCGGCCGTCGCTGGTAGATGTAGAGGCAATGACAACCTTCCTGCTAACAGCTCACCTTATTGTTTTCTGGTTGAGCCAGGACAGCAATGTGACTCCGCCGGTTTGCCTGGCTGCATTCACTGCTGCCGGTATTGCAAAGTCCCCACCCATGGCGACTGGTGTTGAAGCATGGAAAATAGCCAAAGGACTTTATATTGTACCTTTGATATTCGCCTACACTCCGCTGATCGGTGGTGATTTTGCAACTGTCGCCCGCATCGGAATTTTCAGTTTGTTTGGTATTTATGCGTTCAATGCGTTGTTGCAAAGGTATAGCGAAGGTCCACTGCGCTGGTGGATGTATCCGCTTTTGATTGCTGGAGGTGCCGCTGCGTTCTACCCGCTGCATTGGGTTAGTAATATCTTGGGCGCCTTGGTCGTATTTGCTGTTATTCGGCTAAGTGTTCAGTTTGCGAAGCAAGCTGACGGGGATAGGCTGATGGGGACAAGCTCGCAAGGATAGCGATCGGGTACTGTTCATCGCGGGATGAGGCGTGCTTCTCTGCAGCCAATGCTCATACGTTATCTGCTGATGCGTCAGAGACATTTTTAGCACCTATCTACTGCTGGTTCAGAGACCAATGTACTGATGGCAGACTATTGGGTGCCGCATTGTGGTTCTCCTGCCAACATGACTGATGATGAGAACGGGTCTGTTACATTGCATCCGGATCAGAGCGGATCAGAGAATCCGGACTTCGACTTCGAGGCTGGCACCCGTTATCTGGAAGTGACTATTACTCGTAACTAAACTGCGTAAAGCGACTTTATGTTCCGGGGTTTTAATTCCTGGGTATTATCCAGCCTGAGCCAGGTATAAACGGTCCGTATCAAGTAAGAAATTCGGGCACTTGTGTTGAATCTGGTTGTCAAAGGTATCGCGTAACAGTTCCGTTACAGCGTTGCATTCGAACTTGTACACATACTCCCAGTAGAGTCTGCACACTCCAGTTTGTGATTTGATTTTTATAATCTGGCTCGAATTGTTTATTTAGCAGGGTTTATCGAGTAGGTGTGAGTCGAGCGCATTATAGGTTTTATACTAAACGCATGATTCTCAAGGAGACCTCTCATGATCAAAACCACACGTCGCCAGTTTCTAGCCTCCAGTGCCGGAGTAGCTGCTCTTGGTTTGACCGGTCAGTTTGCTTTTCTTCCGTCCGCGCAGGCTGCTGATGTTCGCAAGAAAGGGTATTACAGTTATAATGTCGGTGATATCGAAGTTATCTCCATCTATGACGGAGTTTGGCAGAACCAGGGGTTTGGCGATATCGCAGTAGATGTGTCTGAAGATAAGGTCAAGGCAGCGCTGACCAGTGCCGGCCTTGCTACGGATTATATCCCTATCGAGTTTGCGTTTACGGTTGTGAAGACCGGCGGCAAGACTATCTTACTCGATGCAGGTACAGGTGGTCAGCTTGCACCAACTGCTGGACTTGCCTCGAAAGGGGGATTTGAGGCAGCGGGTATAACACCAGACAGCGTCGATACCATCATGATCAGCCATATGCACCCTGATCATATATTCGGCTTAATGGAAAAGGATACCAATGCACAGGTTTTTCCAGATGCCGAACTAGTGGTTAGTGAAACTGAATACAACTTCTGGACTGACCCGGCGCTTATTCCCAAACTCCCTGAACGCCGCCAGGGCCTTGCCAAACGTATTCAGGCAACGTTCCCTGAATGGAAAAACGTAACTCGCTTTTCAGGCGAGAAAGAGCTAGCACCAGGTATTAGAGCGGTTGAGAGTTTTGGCCATTCACCTGGGCATGTCAGCTTTCACATCAGTTCAGGTGATGATGAGTTATTGTTGATCGGTGATGCTGTGATTGTACCTGCGTTGTTCCTCGCCAACCTCGATTGGCAACTGGCATTTGATGCTGATAAAGAACAGGCAAGTGCAACACGCAAGTCGATCGTCGAAAAAGCAATTGCAGATAACACGACTATTGGCGGCTATCATTTTGGTTTCCCCAATGCCGGTAAAATTGAGAAAGACGGAGCCAGCCACGTATTTGTACCGGCCACTGTATAAAGTCTCTTGCATGCCATTATTATCTGCATGACATTGTTATAGGCACACCCTCCCGGGATTGCCCGGGAGGGTGCTGTTGAACTCAAGCTTTGCCTATGGCATCCACAGTCTGGTCTGTGGATAGAACTGCGACCATGCAAACCAGAATGCCTGATGACTGCTGGTAACATGACTGCTGGTAACATGAGTGCTGGTATCATTACCGCTGGCATCAGGGCCAGATTTATCACCAGCCTTTATCCCACCTGCTGTCAGTTCCAGTTGTATATTTTCAAAGCTAACGTTCTCGCCGCGCGATAATGCGATGTACGCAGTAGCTCTTGGAAACGCAACGGGTATCCCTGATGCCGTGATCGCACCAATGACATCTTCATGTACAGGCAGGCGCGGATCAATATCACCAACCGGGAAGATCGGGCCATCCGCATCGCGTCCGTTGCGAAAATCCGGGTTACGACCTAGCGCATAGCGTTCCAGAAGTACGGTAGTTTGTGGGTGTTCGCGCTTCCATGTTCCCCAGTCAGTGGTGATTACACTCGTTTGTTTAAGCGTTAACTCTTTTTCTGCCAGCGGGCCATTTACTGCGCGCCCGATAAACGTATCAAAGACCGAGTAAGTGTTCAGATCGTACATGACCTTGTTAGATCGACTCAGGAGTCCCGATGTACGTAGCACAGGTCGTTCGATGCCCTCTGGTAGCTGGTCGGTGAAGTAGGCTTGTGCAGCCCCGCAAAGAGTGCAGTAGGGAATCCCCAGATCGCGACCGCCCAAAGTGTCGTTAACCAATTCTCTTACCTCCATAATACGACGAGGGTAGGCTCGAGATTCACCATTCACCTCAATGCCAAAGATAATATCGTTGTCATTCAGCCAGGTCGCCTCTTCAGCGGTACTGACCTCGGGATTATCAACTGCTGGAATACAATTACAACCATCATCGGTGGTGTTGTAGTTTCGGTTGTCTATCAATACGCCACCCCATGACACCAGTCTCCAGTCGATATCACCGGCAATAAAAAGTCTTTCCCAGCCGGGGATGTTAATTGTGAAAATAGCCCGCTTATAATCCAGATAGTCCGGTGGAGCGGGAATGTTCCAGGCGAGAAGTTGGTTGGTTACGTCGTGCCAGGTATTTTCAGTGTCGAAGTCTTTGCCGAGTAACTCCGATGCTGTGCGTGCAAGTGCTATCACTGGTTTCTGTGTTGCTGCAAAGCGCAACATGTCACTGACAATCCATGCGAGCCGTGGATCTTTTGATTTGCCGATAGCGGCAAGCGCCAGCTCTTGGTTTTTATCCCAGGTACGTAGAGTAGTGCTGTCGATAAAGGCTACACGAGCTGCGAACTGCAATGCCGGAGATAGCGGCCCTTCCGATACCGTTGGTGGCTCGCCGAATTGCTCGATGACATGCTCTGATAAAGGCTGCTCTGATACAAGCCCGCTTGCTTGTGCCAGCAATGCGGCAGGTGAAAAGAGGCAAAGCGTTAACAGTAAAGTGACAAGAGACTGCGTGAGATGTGGGCGGTTTTCCATTGAGCGTTGAGTCCGTAATTAAGGGCAGTATGCGCGATGTTTCAGCATAGTATGAATCAGTACCAGCTATCTTTCGCGTTCAATTAAGGCATAGAGTCCCCGCATAAAGTCGCTACTCGTGAAAATTTTCCGACAATTGTTACCCTCAGGGTTAAGTCTGCTGGTACGTCTATTGGCGATCCTAAGTGTTGATCCTGGCATCTCAATGCGTTGTTATAGTTCTGTTATAAGTTTGTTATTGAACCCATATAAGAGACGGCGTTCGAGGAAGCTCCCGGCAATATATTTATATCTGGTAACCCTCTGAAGTACTTGAAATGAGCAGTGCTCATTTAACTAATTTTTGTGGCAAGAGAACTGCAGCAAGTATGGCTGTTTAAGGCGTAAAGTTAATCTATTTTCTCGACGCCTGATTTTAAAAATAAACGGTATAAACCGTTAAAACAGGCTCAGATCTGTAGTTACCAGAGTGCCATTAATATGGATAAAGAAGTATTCGATGCCACAGTATGTGTTCTGTCGTCGAAAGACTTTTAAGCCACATACCAAGAGTTAAATCATAGCATATTAAAATCAAACCGCAGCTGCTCCTCCAGGCAGTTACGTTAGTACCGTTGTTAGTTGCTGTAGTATCCGTACCACAAACTGTTTACGGTCAAGCCAGCGTTCCGTTTTGCTCAAGTGCCGGCAGTGATTCCGATGGCGATGGCTGGGGTTGGGAGAATAGCGCGTCATGCAGAGTAGGCGCGTCGAGCGGTGCATCTGCTTCCGGGAACTCAACATCCTCCGGGTTTCCGGCATGTAGTAGCAGTCAATTTGATCCGGACGGCGACGGCTATGGTTGGGAAAACAATCAAACTTGTGTTGTATCAACTACAGACAATGCTGCTTCCAGTGCGCTGGCTCCACCGCCAGTTGCGGCGGCTGTGGCTGGTCCGCTGCATCCGGATTGCAACAGCAGCCAGTCAGATCCGGATGGTGATGGTTTTGGTTATGAGAACAACCGAACCTGCCTTGTAACCGGTAACAGTAGTAATCGATCCACGAGCAGCGCTTCAGTGGCGGCTCCTCCACCGCCTGTTGCTGCCGCCGTGCGAGGCAGAGTCAATGGTCGCCCGGTTTGTCTGGCTGATTCCAGTGATGTAAACAATAGCGGATTCGGTTTTGAAAATAATCAGACGTGCGTGGTTCAGCCTGGTGTCACTGCCACCCGCAACAACCCGTTGTTTAATCGCCGAATCTGTGAACACTGGTTTGAAATTCCCTATGGTAATTTCAGATTACAGAACAACGTCTGGAATGCAGGAGCGGTATTTTCCAACAACTGGTCGCAGTGCATAACACTGAGAGGCAATACATCACAACCTGTTGCCAGTTGGGATTACAACTGGCTGGGGCGTTTTGAAGGTAACGAGTTCTCGGTGAAATCGTATCCACAGGTGTACTACGGTCGCAAAACCAGCTTCAATCAATCTGGTTCAGTGGCCGAAACCGGTTTACCCGCTCAGTTGGGTCGTATTCCTCAATTCACAATTGATTTTGCCTATTCTGAAACTGGCAACGCTGAACGTAACGTAGCGTTCGAGTCCTTCTTTCACTACAGCAGGGAAGCTGAAGACCATAATAAACAGTTTGAGATGATGGTCTGGGTTGGTAAGCCAGATACGCGCACGCCAGGTCCGATGGTAACCACGGCTCGTATTGATGGTCGTGATTGGGATGTGCATCTGAATCCAACCCTTGGTTGGGGTTACGTGGCGTTTGTGGCTCAGCAGCCATTCACCTCAGGTCGTTTGAATTGGAATGCTTTCATTGACTGGACTCGCAACAATGGCCCGGCGTTTGGTGTACCGGCCATTGTAAATAATACCTGGATGGGAGCGATCGAACTGGGCACCGAAACCTTCTGGGGCGCTGGCACATTCACGATAGATCGGCTCAATATAACTCGCCGCTGATATCGAGGTTAGTTGAAAATTCGTAAACCGCACCTGGCAGTGCTTTGTCAGGTGCGAATTTTTCCGGAAAATTGATTGTTATATGGTGTCGACCAACAGGCAGAAAACTGATCTGCCCTGCACGAGTAGTAAATGACTTGATTTTTAACTATGTAATTGGCGATAGTAGTTGGCCGTTCGTATAGTTAAAGGAATATCATGAAACTCGAATCTCTGGCGCTTCACCATGGATACACCGCAGAATCTACCACCAAGGCTGCAGCGGTTCCTATTTATCAAACCACCTCTTTTACCTTCGATGATACCCAGCACGGTGCTGATCTTTTTGACTTGAAAGTGCCGGGTAATATCTATACCCGCATCATGAACCCGACCAATGATGTACTGGAACAGCGGATTGCCGCGATGGAGGGCGGGATTGGCGCGCTTGCTGTTGCATCAGGTATGGCTGCTATTACCTATGCCATTCAATGTATCTGCGATGTTGGGTCGAATATTGTCAGTACCAGTCAGTTGTACGGTGGTACTTATAATCTGTTTGCGCATACATTCCCGAGGCAAGGCATAGATGTTCGATTAGTTGCTGCAGATGATTTTGATGCGTTTGAAAAATCAATTGATGAAAACACACGGGCTATTTTTTGTGAGTCCATCGGTAATCCTGCTGGCAATGTAGTTGATATTGAACGGCTGGCAGCCATTGGCAAGAGCCACGGCATTCCGTTAATCGTAGATAACACCGTCGCAACACCGTATCTCTGCAGACCCATAGAGATGGGAGCTGCAATAGTGATTCACTCATTGACTAAATACATTGGCGGGCATGGTAATTCAATTGGCGGTGTTATAGTCGATTCGGGTGCGTTTGACTGGGCAGGTAACAGTAAGCGTTTCCCGATGCTTAATGAACCAGATCCTTCTTACCATGGCGTGGTGTATACCGAAGCGCTTGGCCCCGCTGCCTTCATTGGGCGTTGCAGAGTGGTGCCACTAAGAAATACAGGTGCAGCAATTTCACCTCACAATGCTTTTTTGATATTGCAGGGGCTGGAAACGCTTGGCTTAAGAATGGAGCGCCATTGTGAAAATGCAGAGAAGCTAGCGGCTTATCTAAACGCACACGAAAAAGTAAGTTGGGTTAACTATGCTGCATTGCCGGATAACTCTTACAACGCAATCTGTCAGAAAATAACCGGCGGTAAAGCATCCGGTATTTTGAGTTTTGGAATCAAAGGTGGCAGAGAAGGTGGCACTCAGTTTATTGATGCTCTGGAAATGATCTTGCGTCTGGTAAATATCGGTGATGCCAAGTCATTAGCTTGTCATCCTGCTACCACCACGCATCGGCAATTGAATGATGAAGAGCTTGCCAGTGCCGGTGTCAGTGCTGATCTGGTTAGAATATCGGTAGGTATAGAGAATATCGATGACATCATTGCTGATGTCAGCCAGGCGTTGGATAAAGTTATCTAGGAGAACCCGCCCCGGCGTACGGTGCGCTGTCGCGCAGCTAACATGGTGCGTGCTCGCTCGATATGTGTTAAGGAGTAAGGTGCGCAGCGCAGAGACCTTTCAGACACTGAAGTGTTCGCACTCGTCTAGGAGAGTGGTCCGCGCGGTATCGGCGTGGAGTCGATGAAGGCATATTGTCAGATATGACCTCGTATGAAAGATTGAATCAATCGCCACCGCGTTGCTGCGCACCTTACTTAAGCCAATGATGAGGGTTAAAGCAATGCCAAGCAAGCATGCAAAGAAGCAGCGGTTGAAGATAGTGAATAGCAACTGTGCAGGAATAGATATCGGTTCCCGCGATCGTAGTTTTGGAGCTGTATCTAGCCTGGAGATAATATACGGGAATGGGAAAACTGCTTCTATTGCTGTTGCTTACTTATCAAAGCATGATTTTGATGCTGTATGTGATCAATTGAAAGGCATGCTCAATTTGGGCAAGATCAAGACTAAATATACTTAACAAGATCTACCAGGCAGCAGCGCACGCGGTGTCCGTTTGTATATGGTTGCAAGTGCACTTAGTCCGAAGGTGGCGTCAAGTGGAGATAGAGCGAACCAATGATCAAGGGTAGTTGTGCATGTGGTCTGTGTGGCTATGAGGCAGAAGGGGAGTTATTTGATGTTCTACACTGCCATTGTGCATGTTTTCGTAAGCTATCGTCCTCGGCTTTTTCAACTTATGGTGCTGTTTCTCCGTCTGGTTTCAGTTGGCTTTGTGATCCAGGTAACTTGATTGAATACCAATCATCAAAGTCCGTATCTCGTTTCTTTTGCAATACTTGTGGGTCACTTTTAACTTCTATCGACAAGGATGTGAAAAACGCAATATATTTGAGCGTGGGGTTGCTAGATAACGATACTGAAGTGAGAGTGGAATATCATCAGTTTGTGTCGTCTAAGGCATCGTGGTACGAAATTACTGATGGATTACCACAATATGAACTGAGCCCGTAGACTGAAAAAAGACTGTGGCTAAGAGTCTCGTTATACTAAAAATAGGAGTAAAAGCATCAATTTAATCAATACAGCCTGTCCGAACTGCGGAACACCTATAAGCCGAGAAACTCAAAAACAGTTGAGTCCGTTTCTACGAATAATTGGAGAAGCTGACTGTGAAGGTTGTGGGCGAAAAATCCGATGGCATCGAGATTTGCATTCAAAAATGTTCTTAGGCGGCAGACTATTTCAAGTTGGACTTTTGCTAATTCTCATATGCAGTTTACTGAAACTGTTTTTAAATATCGCTTTCTTAGAAATAGTATTACTAGTGGGTTTGGCAGTCGCGTTGGCGGGAACCTTAGTTTCATATACAAACACAAATAAAATCAGAGTAGAAGTAGTAGACTAATGTAGTGTGGTGAGCGCTATGCAGAGATAATTTCGGAGGGATAGCTAATGAACGGAAAGTGCAATTGTGGCTCGGTGTCATTCGAAATAAGTGGTGCACTGCCAGCCCTGTACCATTGCTATTGCACACTCTGTCAAAAACAAGGAGGCGGTGCTTCTAATGCAGCCACAATAGTTTATCTGGAGAATTTCCAATGGATATCTGGCGAAAGAAAAATAGAAAAGTGGCAAAAAGATACTGGTTTTAGTTCTCACTTTTGTATCGATTGCGGATCACCAGTGCCTAATGAATTTAGGTCTAAGTATGTCTGGATTCCTTTTGGTCTCATGGAAGGTGTGAGTCCGGTAGTAAGAGCCAATTTGTGGCTAAATTCTAAACCAGGCTGGGCAGCACCGATAGCTTTGGAGAGAAACTATGATTCAGCCCCTGATAATATAGCGGAGTTCGTTGAATATCTAAACGCAATCGAGCATGTGTGAAAAGGTGATTCAGAGGCTACAGTGCACCGGGTGTTTGCATTGTGGGGCTCTTCGGCTCCATGATGAAAACACCAGCATGCACTGCCAGTGCGCAGCGTGAGGCGATAAAGGAGCTACATGCGAGATCGTATAAAAGCAGAGGTGAGTTCTATTGCACCCGTTGATGCTAAAGAAGAAAAAACGAAAAAAGAGGTGCTTGACTGGATTGATTCTGGAGTCGAGCTTTGTCGTCTTGAAAAGCCGGCGACCCCGGCCCAGCATTTGATATCTTACTTTGTTATAGCAGACTATCCATTTTTACTTTTAGTAGACCACATTAATGCGCAATTGTGGCTGCCTGCTGGTGGGCATGTTGATCCAGGAGAGCATCCAAGAGATACCGTTATTCGCGAGGCACAAGAAGAGTTAGAAGTTGAAAGTGATTTTCTATTCGAGAATCCAATATTTATTTCTATCACCACTACAATTGGATTAACGGCTGGTCACACAGACGTATCATTGTGGTATGTTCTAAAGGGCAGTAAGGAGAGTACATACAATTATGATGCATCGGAGTTCAATCGTATTCAGTGGTTTCATATAGATGAACTGCCATTTGAAAAGACAGACCCGGAGATGCGTAGGTTCGTGCAGAAATTGAAAGCAGTGTGCACCTAAATCAGGCGCATGCTAACAGGCAATGACTAAGTCATTAGTGATAAGCCGGAGAATATAGTCATGCCAGAAGCAAACGGCACGCTTTCGCTAAAATGCGAAGCGGCGTTGTCTTTTCACTTGAAGATGTCGTCAACCACAGTTTTTAGTGACGCAACGGTACGATCAACATTTTTAAGTTTGTCCAAACCGAATAAGCCTAAGCGAAAGGTAGAGAAATCTGCACCTTCATCACATTCCAGTGGTACACCGGCGGCGATCTGCAAGCCGCGTTCTGCAAATACTTTACCGGTTTTTATTTCAGGCGAAGCAGCGTAGCAAACCACTACCCCCGGTGCTTCAAATCCGTCAGCAGCGACACTTACCAGGCCTTTACTCTTAAGTAGAGCGCGTACATCATCACCAAGCTTTTGTTGGTTTTCTTTGGCTTTATTGAGGCCGAACTCGAAGGTTTCTTTCATAACATCACGAAATACCTGCAGACTCTCGGTAGGCATAGTGGCGTGATAAGCATGCGCACCGTTTTCATAGGCTTCCATAATTTGCAGCCATTGCTTCAGGTTGCATGCAAAGCTGTCACTCTCTGTGTTGTCTATTGCTTCACGTGCACGTTTACTGAGCATAACAAGGCCGGCGCAGGGTGGACCACTCCAGCCCTTTTGCGGTGCGCTTAATAAAACATCAACACCGGTCTTTTGCATGTCTACCCAGATAGTGCCTGAGGCGATACAATCCAGCACCATTAAACCGCCAACTGAATGCACTGCGTCGGCTAGTTGTTTTATGTAGTTGTCCGGCAGGATTAAGCCTGCGGAAGTTTCTACGTGCGGTGCGAAGACGATATCAGTCTGATTGGCTTTGATTGTTTCCACCGCTTTATTGATATCGACCGGTGAAAATTGAGCGTTTTGATTGCTGGTATCGCGTTGTGCTTTGAGTACGGTTGTATTGGCGGGCAAGTCGCCTCGTTCCAATATTTGTGACCAGCGGTAACTGAACCAACCATTGCGAGTGACCAGGCATTCTTTGTCTTTGGCAAATTGTCGCGCTACTGCTTCCATGCCGAATGTGCCGCTGCCGGGTACTATTACCGCTGAGTGAGCGTTGTAGGTTTCCTTAAGCATTGATGACAAGTCGCGCATTACTGTCTGAAACGACTGTGACATATGGTTCAGGGCGCGGTCGGTGTAAACCACGGAATACTCTAGCAGACCGTCCGGGTCTACGGTGTCAAGAAGGGCAGGCATTGTAGTTCCATCATTAGAGGTGAATGAAGTGGAGTGTACCTGAAAAAGCAGTATCCGCTATCCTGATCGAACAGAAAATCTACAGGGCAGGTCGCGTGGTAGCAAGAGGTTGGACGCAGTTCGGGAACTATTTTACCGGGCTGTTGTGTATTGTCAGGGCGGTGGGAACAAATATAATTTGGGTGAAGCAATGATCGAAGCAACAGTGGCGGCCGAACGCTCACAGTTGATTGTGACAGGCAGTAAAGCAGGCCATAGTTCAGTAAGCCATAGTTCAGTAAGCAGTAGCACAGCGCGTTTTCACGCTATCTGGTTGCGAGACAATGCATGGGATGAATCGACCCGCTCATCGAGTAATGGTCAGCGCTTGATTGCACTGGCTGATATTCCACAGCAAACCTACATCAGTGATGCGACAGTTGTCGGGTCTGAAATTAATGTTACTTTTCAACCGGAGAATAAGACGGTCACCTACAGTGCCAGTTGGTTGTTGGACAATGCCTATGATCATCTGCAAGATCATAGTCCTGGTTGGACTCAGCCGGGGTTGACGCTTTGGGGTAGCGAGTTGGGCCGCAACATACCCACTGCTGACTTCAACGAGGTATGCAGCAATACATCGACACTGGAAAGCTGGCTGCATCAGATAGCGTGCTATGGATTTGCCTGTTTGTCCAATGGACCGGTGGAGGACGAGGCGCTTTTCAAAGTTGTCGACTTGTTTGGCTATGTACGGGAAACGAATTACGGCAGGCACTTTGAAGTCAGAACGGAAGTTAACCCCGTCAATCTTGCCTACACTGGTCTTGGATTGCAGGCGCATACAGATAACCCCTATCGGGATCCTGTGCCAACCGTGCAGGTGCTGTACTGTCTTGATAACTCTGCTCAGGGTGGTGAAAATATGGTGGTGGATGGTTTTGCGGTTGCAAGAAAACTGCAGAACGAAAACCCGCAGTGGTTTGAAGTACTGAGTAGTTACTGTGTTCGGTTTGAGTATTCCGGCAGTGATGGCGTAGTACTACGCGCACGTAAACCGATGATCGAACTTGCACCTGATGGTGAGCTAATAGCGGTTCGATTTAATAATAGATCAGCTGCTGCCATTACTGATGTGCCGTTTGAAAAAATGGAGCTTTTTTATGCAGCGTACAGGCGGATGGCGGAAATCATTGAGGATGAATCAATCGAGGTGATGTTCCGATTGAATCCCGGAGATTGCTTTGTGGTTGATAACACCCGGGTGTTGCATGCGCGGAAAGCTTATTCTGGTAGCGGTACCCGGTGGCTGCAGGGTTGTTATGCAGAAAAAGACGCGCTCTATTCCCGCCTGTCTTCACTGCAAATACAGCGGTTAGAAGGGCAAGGGGAGGTCGATTAGAATGAAAGCGGCTGACTATAAAACACTTAGTGGCTCTAACATAGTGACTTTTCTGGAAGATATCTTTGAAAGGCGTGGCGGTGAGGAATATCTGGGTGAGCCTGTCACTATGGCGGAGCACATGCTGCAGGGTGCAACACTCGCAGAGCAGAATGGTGACGATGAGATGACTATTGTAGCGGCGTTACTGCATGACATTGGTCATTTTACCAGTGAGTTTGGTACATTCAGCATGGACGATACGAAGGATAAATACCATGAAAATGCCGGAGCAAGACTACTGGAAAACTTCTTTCCACCACTTGTGGTTGATTGTGTAAAATACCATGTTGCTGCGAAGCGTTACCTTTGCGCTGCACGGCCGGAGTATTTTAATGAGTTGTCAGAAGCGTCTGTGCATTCGCTGAGTCTGCAGGGTGGGCCAATGGGTACAGAAGAACTGAAGGCTTTCGAATCGAATCCTAACCTTAATAAGATTATCGCCGTGCGGTTGTTGGATGATGCCGGAAAGTCTGCAGATATGGAAACGCCATCGTTCGAATACTTCGCACCGATGGTACAGCGAGTTGTTGATCAGCATTTAAAACTGCAGTGAGATGATGTTGCCGTATTAGTTTTTGGAGGTGCAGCAGGGCGATGTACCCTGCTACTTTGGTCAAGAATAAACCTTAGCTGAGTTGGGATTCAACATACTCAATCAGTGAATCGGAATTCACGTGGAAGTTGTTGTAAATGACTACACCTTCCGGGTCAATCAGGATCAGCCATGGTGTACCACCAGTGCGATACGCCTGCATAGTAACTGGTCTTTCGTGAGTGTCCGGGTCACCAGGATCATGACCCATAGTGATCGGCAGGTCATAGCGCAGTTGTAGTTTGCGCACGTCTTCGACGGTATTGGATCGGTAGCCCTCGAACACTGTTTGGATGCCAGCGATTGCAACGTCTGGATGGTCGGCAAATTTTTTGGAGAAAGCCTGGAGAGTAGGGAAGCCACTGCTATGACAGCCGGGGCACCAGTTTTGGAAGCACTTGAGAAATACCCATTTGCCGCGAGACTCAGTGACGGAAAATTTTCCCGGCTCTCCGTTGGCATCGATCCAGTAGTCGAGTTCGATTTCCGGTGCCATTTGGCCTTCTATGCCGCGAGCCTGGCCGAATACTTTACCGCTGATTCCACCTGACAGTGCCATGGTGGCTGAGAGTGCACTCGCTGTGCGCAGGAAATCGCGACGATTTTGATTTTTCTTCATTGAGTCACCTAAGGAGAAGGATTACGTTCTTTGGAAGCGTGATCGATGCTGATACCATTGCTAACGAGTGGCTTTGTTTTTTTATTGCATCCGCTGACTGCTATTTGATATCCCGGACGTCAACTAGTTCCCTTTTTCCCGGCGACTGGTTCCTTGATTGAATAACCCTGAATTCAACGAATCTGGCTTACATGAGTCAGGTGGTACCCGTTTTGAACGCGTTCCACCGCACGCTTTACTATTTCTTGCGATTGTGGCGATTCACCTTGGTGCCGGTGTGTCCGTTCGACTATTCCCCATTATCGGCGCAGACGGTACTGTCGCGATGCGACTTTTATTCTCTGCACTGTTGCTTTGGTTATTCAGCGGCACCCGACCAAGTATTGATCTGCTGCGTACGGCCCGCAGGCATTGGCGGTTGTTGCTGGTGTTTGGTGTGTGTATGGCGGCAATGAACTATTGCTTTTATCAAGCCATCGAGAGGATTCCACTGGGTGTTGCGGTCGCTATAGAAATCAGTGGTCCACTAGCCATGTCTGCGGCTACATCCAGAAAAGTCAGCCATCTTGGTTGGGTCTTGCTCGCGGCTTCGGGTATTGTTTTATTAACACCGCTTACTGGTGCTGAACTCGATCCGGTCGGAATCACTTATGCATTGATGTCAGGTGTTGGCTGGGGAATGTTTGCATTGTTGTCCAAGCGCGTGTCTACGTCACTGCAAGGTAATAGTGGACTGCTGATCGGGATGACTATTGCAGCGGTGTTGATGTTGCCGGTTATCTCAACAGTGCCGCTGGATAAACTGCTTGATCCAACTGTACTGTTCATTGGTTTGAGTATTGCGGTGTTATCTACTGCGATACCGTTTACTTTAGAGTTTGAAGCGTTAAAACGCCTGTCATCTGCCACTTACGGAATTCTGGTGAGTACGGAACCTGCGGTGGCGGCTGCGGTGGGTGCTGTATTGCTGGGTGAGCGAATCGGTATACGCGGGCTATGTGCGGTTGCCTGCGTAGTGATTGCAGCTATTGGTGTTAGTGTTTCTGATGCACGTGATAAGAAAAAGAATCCCCTGAAAGACTAAGTGAAACACTAATGTGAACCACAAGGCTGAATAATTCGAGCTAGCGCATAACGCAACATCCGGATAAGAGCTTCAATTCCGGCTGCATAATTATCTCTGCTGCCCAGCTATAGTTAATATCGCTCATACCATCAGAGCAGGCATTGCGGCTTACTACTGTTATTGCTGTGTTGCTACTTGAGAGTAGCTCTATTGCTACAGGATCTTTGGCTCTGTTTTTGGATACGCTGACGTTGGACAGAGACATCGGTGTGACTGAATCAGATGTGCTTAGTACTGCGTTTTCTGCAGATTCTATTTCCATAGTCCAGAAAGGTTCCGCGCCAGCACATAGCAGTCCAATTGGGACAATAGTATTTTCAAGATGAGGTAGTTCAATCGGTTGCATAAAGCGTAACGCTACCCACGCTGTTTTTTCCAGCCACAGAATACGACCCCATTCGCCTGATGCATCTGTTTCTAAAATTTCAAATGGCTGAGCTCCCGGAGCAAGGTCGCCGACATCTTTAGACTCGCTGGAAGGTGCTTCACGAACATTGAGATGTTCAGTCAAAGAGTCTTTGACTTTGTAGTAGTCTGGTTGTGCGTTGGAAGCTGTTGCACAAGTGGCCAGTAAGGTTGCCAGAAATATTGCGGAAATTATTTTCATTATTATTAAATTTTTAGTTATTTATGGTTGAATTATCTAGTGGCTATTTGTTTGCAGGCTGTAAAAAAATAATTATCGGAAATTTGCGAATATTTCTTTTTCTGCTGGTGTAAGTTCGACTGCTCTTGGGTAAAGGGGCTTATCCCGATCTTCTTCTATATCAAGGTCAAAGTTAGCGGTAGTAGCAAAAAAACTTTTAAGCCCCTCCAGTCCGAATTGATTGTGATAACCCTGCATGACGACATCAAGGTATGAACGCAATATACGTGAATTTGAATCGGCCGGGTGGTCATCCGCAACATAGAGAAATTGTTGGCGGATTTCACCAGTGTCATCGTTGTCATGAAATTTTATAGCAGCTTGCTCCAACGTCACTCTCGAATACAACGACTCGCGTTCATCCAGCGAAGCCAGGCTGCTGCTATGGTCAGTGATAATCATACCGTCTATTTCTGTATCAGCAGATGGGATAACTGACAGGAAGGCCAGGCCTTCAGCTGCGGCAAAGCTGCCGGGCTCATACGGGCGGGAAAGCCATGCTCTTTTCCAGCCTTTGACGGTTGCTTTGTGTGCACTTATGTAAGGAGTTCGAAGGGATTGCAGGTTAACCAGCGAGCCGTAACCAAAATACGCAATGGTTGAAGCACTCATTTGATACGCGCTAAATGTTTAGATTGCGCAAGTGTACAGCTTCTGCTGCGCTGACTACAGCGGAGATTACGTTGGTCTTTTCTTGCCCGATTCGACGGTCATTGTTGGTGACAAAGGCATCTGTATTGGGGCCCGGAATTCGCGGATTGTAAATATCGCAGTTTGCAGGTAAAGAGGTTTTGTTATCGCTGGATTATCGTCGAATAATTGCTGAATTATCGCCGGAGGAATTCACCGTGCAGCTCAATTTCTATGTCATCGCCGATAAATTCACTGAAGGTGTCCATGCCGAAGCTCGAGCGTGTGATTCGGGTTTGTGCAGAAAAACCAATGGTGTATCTGCGGGTCAGGAGATTATCTGCACCTCCGTTAAATGTTGCCACTACTGTGACAGGTTGTTCGGTGCCGCGTATAGAGAGGATTCCTTCGATCATAAGTGTTGATTCTGCAACGCTGCTGACCTTGTTGCTTTCGAATGAGATTTGTGGATGCAATGCCGAGTTGAACCAGGTGTTGTCCTGAAGTGTTTCCTCCAGATCGGGGTTGTTTAAATCAATGCTGTCAGCTGCGATCAAGCCGCTAAGCTTGAGAGCAGTAGGGTTGGCTGGATCAAAATCGAGGCTCGCGTCAAACTCGTTAAAGCGACCGACAATTTTTGACAAGCCCAGATGATCTACCTTGAAAATTAGAAAGCTGTGTCGGGTATCCAGTTCGTATTGGCCTGCACGCAGTGTTTTTAGATCGGTAGTAAAATTTGGTCGAATAATGCTTTGGCAGGCATACAAGTTAATCAGTAAGACAGCAATAACAATTGCCCGATACGCCGACTGCATATGAATGAGTGGGTTATACATGCCGGAACTCTAAACTTGAGTTAGCAGGCGAACGGCAGCGGTAGAAATTGCACCAAGTGTTAATATCATTCCGCCGACCCTGAAAATTAGCGGTTTAATGGTGCCTGTTAATTGTAAGTAGTGGGCTATACGCCCCGCAGTCAGGGCAATTCCAATAGTGTGTAGTGTCATTGAAGATGTGCCCTGCAGCTCCAGTAGCAATAAGAGTATCAATGCTATCGGTGTAGTTTCAGTGAAGTTCGCTTGTCCGCGTATAAGTTTGTTGAACTCGTGGTTACCTCCATCGCCGAGTGAGATCCTGGTTGCATGTCTGGTCAATGCGACTCGCAGTGTTATTGCGATAAACATGAAGCCAAGAATAGCTGTATATAAGGATGTAACAGGTACCGTGTGCATTTTTTATTTCCTGTTATTTGTAGCTATTGGTTACTGACTTTGTGTCAGGCTTTAATCACAAAATCGAAACTGGCGGCATAGGTTTGATCGTCCGAAGTATCCAGATCAATCTTTAACTTATCGTGACCACCACTTTTTGCCAGGTAGATCTGGCTGGTGAGTTTTTCATCGCCATCGAAGAATACTTTGGTATGAATGTGTGGCGGGCGGCCTGTATAGGGGACAGGTACGATTGTGGTGAACCGATAGTGTCCTGTGCTGTTTGTGGTAGTTGTACCAGCACCCCGGAATTTTGTGTCAAACGATTCTTTATTAGGTGCTCCGGGATGATCGTAGATGCCGTTTGCGTCGCACTGCCATATTTCCACGCGCGCACCACTCAATGGTGTACCTGCTGCATCTACAACAGCGCCGGACAACTCAAGTTCCGGACCCTGGTAGCCTGGCAGCAACAGGTTGTTTGAATCCGCTATTGGAGTAACCGGGTAGAAAGGGCCTTCCTGTTGCGCAACTGTTAAAGGCCGGGCACCGGCGCTTACAGAGCCTGAGTCCAGTGTGCAAGCGGTGGTAACAGAGGAGACGGCAATCAGTTGAATAAATTTCCTGCGTTGCATACGTTTTATTCCGACTTATTTGTGGAGAATCAGTAAGAGTATATCCCGCTACTAATGTACCTGAACCAAATTCCAAAAATAACAGACTTGAGCCAACCGGCTTGGTTGGTAATTGGTTGCGTTGCAATTACTATTGATCATGTCAAATAATTTAAGGATGCCACAGTGGCTGTTCTCAGACTCCAGTCTTCGTTGAATGTTTCGGCAAATCAAGCTGCTGCATCCTTGTCGGGGGATTACTCGCTACAACTTGATTTGCTTGAACCCTGGCTTTGCCGGGTTGCTATTTTACCGAAGGCGGATCTCGCGGTACCTAATACCTGGATGATCTCACCGGATGGCGAGGTTCCATGGGAGGGTAGGCCGCGTCTCTCAACGGACGGATTTTCTTGTCCGGGTTTTTTGGACCCGGTTTTTTTGGGCCCGGGCGTTTTGGGGCAGGGTAAGGAGCACGCTGGTGTCATCAGTGTTGAAAGTGAGTTTTTCAATGTGTCTGTTTCCAGTGATCCACTGGCAATCAGAATTGATCACAATACAGTCAGTGGCTGGCAGCCATTGCTGCAAGATCGGCCCATGGCTGCCTATAGATATCTTCCCGGTAGAGGGCAATTTCATCATGCGCAACTGCGCTCACTTGAAGCTCAGCACCTGGGGCTTGGTGACAAACCGGGAGCGCTTGATCGAACCGGCAAGCGTTTCCGATGCCTTCAGACTGATGCGCTTGGCTACAACGCTGAGACTTCTGATCCGCTCTATAAGCATGTGCCGTGGGTAATTACCGGCAATCGTCGCGATGGTTACTGCGGCTTGTTTTACGACACGATGTCAGAATGTGTATTTGATCTGGGCGCTGAGCATTCCAATTATCATGACCAATATAGAACGGTTGAGGTTTTTGAAAATGCATTGATCTACTACGTGGTGTTGGGGCCGAAGTTAAGTGATGTTGTAGAGCGGTTTCAACGGCTTGTTGGGCTGCCGCACTTACAGCCCCGATGGGCATCTGGTTTTGCACACACCTCTATGCATCACGCAGATGCCGACAATGCGCAGGAGGTGATGACTGATTTTGTTGATCAGTGTAAGACTCGAAACATACCCATAAGCGCTTTGCATTCAGGCTCTGGGTATACCACCCGTGATGATGGCAGGCGTTATGTCTTTACCTGGAATACAAACAAGTTTCCTGAACGACAAAAGTTTTTTGATCATCTTGAAAAAAGTGAACTGTATTCCTGCGCGAATATAAAGCCTGTGCTGTTGAAAGAGCATCCCTTATTTTCAGAAGTAGAGGAATTTGGCGGGTTTATCACAGATGCGCAAGGGCAGCCGGCTATTGAAATGTTCTGGGGAGGTCCTGGTGCAAGCCTTGATTTTACCAACCCGAAGGCCATCAAGTGGTGGCAGGATGGTGTGAAAGAACAAGTGCTTGGCGCAGGCTTTACCTCAACCTGGAATGATAATAACGAGTGTGAAATCTGGGATGAAGAAGCGCGGTTAAATGGCTTTGGTGATGGATTGCGGGCAATGGATGTACGTCCGGTTCAGGCAATCTTAATGTTGCGGGCAAGCTTTGAAGCTGCGAAGGAGCTTGATGCAGTTAATCGCCCGTATATTATTTCCCGTGCAGGCCCTGTAGGTATCAGTCGCTATGCTCAAACCTGGAGTGGTGATAACTATACATCGTGGCATACTTTAAAATGGAATCTTGCCAACGGGCTTTCAATGAGTCTTTCAGGGTTTCCACTGGTCGGGCATGATATTGGTGGGTTTGTCGGGCCAAGGCCAGACGCAGAGTTGTTGTGTCGATGGTTTGAAATGATGGCGCTACATCCGCGTGCGGTGATGAACTCATGGAAACCACAGGAAGAAGATCCTGCATCGCTTCCATGGATGCACGCATCAGTAGAAGATGAGGTTCGATCAGTACTAGAGCTTCGTTATCATCTCTTGCCGTGGTTGTATCACCTTAGCTGGAAGGCTCATGTTGATGGCGTGCCGGTGATCACTCCAATGCTTTATTACTTTGATGATCCCGAATGTCAGTCTGATGCATCCCAGTTTATGTTGGGTGAGTCGATACTGGTGGCTCCTGTAGTCGAGGCCGGTGCGACACAGCGTGAGGTTTATCTGCCGGTATGCGAGGGTGGTTGGTATGAGTGGAAGCCGAATTCAGTTGCGCACGTCCCGTGGCATGCTGGTGGAGAAAAACTGATTGTCGATGCACCGCTCGGGGAATTGCCGTTGTTTGTAAGAGCTGGCGCGGTATTGCCAATTGCTAAAAGCTGGCATCTGCAGCGACCCCACGATGCGACGCAGCTGGAATTTACTTACTTTGCACATAAAGAAAAGGGCAGTTCGCAGCAAGAGATATTCTATGACGACGGTTTGACGTGGAACTATAAAAATCAATCGGGTGCTAATTTGCGAGTATCAGCCACCAGCACTTCAGCGTTTGTGACACTTGAGGTGCATCAGCTGTGGTGGTTAGATGAATCTGTGAATCTCTCGCACGCAGTGGTTGGATTGGGGTTGCGCGAGTTTTTTATGCTTTGATGAGCTGAGTATGTCAGACGATGACGTTACTGTGCCTGATGGTGGATGCGCAAGCTTATCCACCCTACGGAGGTGGTGATAGTACACATAACGCTAACAACGTAGAGTGATAAGCTCGTCCGCAGTAATGGCAGACTCACAATCTCAAGCTTGAACGATGTTAGTTCTTGCACGAAGTTAAGGCGCATCCACCAGAGCCACGCCCGTCATTGACATAATGGATGCGCCTTGTGACTTTATAAGTATTATTGCTCCCATTATTGCCCCCATTATTGCCTCAGGGCAGGTACACCGACCCCTGTGCACTCAAAGCCACCGTCTGCGGCGATGATCTGTCCGGTGATATAGCTCGCTTCCTTTGAGCAAAGAAAAACAATCAGGTTTGCGATTTCCTCTTCGCTGCCGTAGCGATTCAGTGGAATAGCATCATGGTAGGCATCTATGATGTCTTGTGTGTGTACCGCCATCGCCAGTTTGGTTCTTACTGGCCCAGGAGCAACTGCGTTGGCGCGGATGCCAAACTCACCTAGTTCCACCGCCTGTTGCTGGGTAAGTTGTATGACGGCGGCCTTTGAGGTGCCGTAAGCCACGCGTAGAGTCGATGCACGTAACCCTGAAATACTTGCAATGTTGACGATGCAGCCTGAAGTCTTCTTAAGAAGAGGTGTGGCCGCCTGTGAGCAAAGAAATACGCCGTCTAAATTAGTCTCCATAACAGTGCGCCAGCGTTCGAAGCTTGTGCCTTCGATAGGCCCGAAGTCGGCGACTCCGGCGTTGTTCACCAGGCAATCAAGTCGTCCGAAGTTTTTTTCGGTTTCAGTGAATATCTGTGCGACCTGCTCCGGAGATGACACATCCAGCGCGAGTGGCAGAACTTTGTCGCCCAATGGGCCACTAACTGCTTGTAGTTCATCAGTATCGCGGTCGACCATCACCACTTTCAGGCCTTTGCCAGTCAATATTTTGGTTGTTGCCAGTCCAATGCCGCGCGCAGCTCCGGTTATTACTGCTATCTGATCGCTCAACATTCTTCTCCATTGATTCTAAGGGGTGCCGGTGTTTCTAACAGGTGCAGGTTTTCAAGAATGCCACTTAATATGAGTCGCGGCCACAATATAATGCTTATGTTCTATCGCCTGCTAAACTAATCAACAGAAAACTTCGAGAACAAATGGTGAACCTATGAAAAGGTTAGTCAACTCTGTCTGCTGTACTGCACTTCTGGCGCTGATTGTGGCACTGCCACAAGCATCGGTGGCTGAAGAAATTACCAAAACCTGGGCGATGGCCGAGTTTGGTGAACCGCTTTACAAAGACGGCATTGAACATTGGCCGTATGCGAATCCCGATGCGCCGAAAGGCGGTACGGTTGTGCTTGGCGGGTATGGCACCTTTGATAGTCTGAATAACTTCATCCTGAAAGGGACATACCCTAGAAGCATCGGCTTGACAATTGATCCATTAATGGTGAATTCGGGTGATGAGCTATCTGTGGTTTATGGAATGATAGCTGAGACGGTTGAATATCCGGAAGACAAGAGCTGGGCAGTTTTTAATCTTCGTCCGGAGGCTAAATTCAGTGACGGCACACCCATTACGGCTCAGGATTTTGTGTTTTCTTTCAATACGATTCGTGAGCATGGCCGTCCGTTTTTGAAATCCTTCTATGAAGAGATTGAAAGCATTGAGGCTGTGGATGATCACAAACTCAAGTTTAGCTTTACCACTACAGATTCAATGAAACCGTTAATAACAGCGGCTGGAATGAGTCCGGCGTCAGCTGAGTACTGGAAAGACAAAGATATTAGTAAAACTTTTCTGGACCCATCGCCCGCAAGTGGTGCTTATAAGATTGCCTCACTGGAGCCTGGTCGCTCTATCACGTACGAGCGAGTGGAAGACTATTGGGCAAAAGATCTTGATGTGACACGCGGCTTGAATAATTACGACTCCATCCGCTATGACTACTACCGGGATCTTGAAGTTATGTTTGAAGCATTCAAGTCTGGTGATATAGATTATCGTGCTGAAAACAGCTCGAAACGCTGGGCTACAGGATATACAACTGATGATGTAGAGAATGGAAATATTGTTCTTGATACCCCGCCAGATAATCAACCGCAGGGTATACAGGCGTTTATGCTGAATAGTCGTCGTGCGCCGTTTGATGATCAGAAAGTGCGTAAAGCATTTAACTTCCTTTACGACTTTGAAACTACCCGAAGAACTATTCTTTATGATCAGTACGAGCGGACCAACAGCTTTTTCCCTAATTCTGATTTCGGTTCGAACGGTGAGCCTACCGCAGAAGAAATCGCCGTGCTTGAGCCGTATCGTGATCAACTCGCACCGGAAGTTTTTACCGATGCCTATGTTGCTCCGGTTACTGACGGATCCGGCAATAACAGAAAGCAAGTGAGAGAGGCGCTTAAACTCTTTAAGGAAGCGGGCTGGACTCTTACCGACGGTAAGATGATGAAAGACGGCAAACAAATGAAAGTTGAGGTCTTGTTACGTGATGCCGGATCGCAGCGGGTTTATGCACTATTTGTTCAGACAATGAAGAAGGTAGGTATCGATGCTGAGTTCCGTGTTGTAGACAGCTCTCAGTATGAGGTCAGAACTGATGATTTTGATTTTGATATAGTTACGGCTTTTTTCAGTTTCTTCCCGCCTCCAGGGGCTGAGTTGCGCTCCTACTACGGGTCTGAGGCTGCGGACGAACGAGGTACTGCAAACTACATTGGTGTTAAAAACCCGGTTGTGGATGCGTTGATTGAAGAAATCATCGTAGCGCCGACACTTGAAGACCTGCAGATCAAGACGCGTGCTCTGGATCGAGTGCTGTTGTCACTTGATCACGTTGTGCCACAGTTTTATAACGCGATTTTCCGTCTGGGTTACTGGAATCGATTCGGTCGTCCGGAAACGATGCCAAAGTATGGTACCGGGTTTCTAAATTCCTGGTGGGTTGACGATGAGCTTGATAGTAAGCTTGATCTGGATCGATAGTTATCAGCTATATAACTACGCAGCCTGATAAAGCCCGATAATTCATGTTTGCCTACATCGTACGTCGACTGTTGTTGATGATCCCGACCCTGTTCGGGATTATGTTGATCAACTTCATCGTTATTCAATTTGCACCCGGTGGGCCGATCGAGCAAATAATTGCAGAGTTGCGTGGTACCGCTGTTAGTGCGACCTCATCGTTCTCTGGTCAGTCAGGAGATATTCAAGGTGGTGGTGGCGAGCCTGTTGCATCCGGTAGTAACAGCACCAGCAAGTATCGAGGTGCACAAGGACTTGATCCCGAAGTTATCGCAGATATGGAAAAGCAGTTTGGCTTTGATAAGCCATTGCATACGCGCTTTTTTACTATGCTGGCTGACTACGCGCGCTTTGACTTCGGTGATAGCTACTTTCGCGATCAGCGCGTGCTTGATCTGGTGCTCGATAAAATGCCTGTGTCTATCAGCCTGGGTTTGTGGACCACGCTCCTTGTCTACCTGATCTCTATTCCGCTGGGTATAAAAAAAGCGGTTTCCGACGGCTCGCGGTTTGATGTCTGGAGTAGTGGGGCAATTGTATTTGGTTATGCTATTCCCGGATTCTTATTTGCCATTCTGTTAATCATTCTTTTTGCGGGAGGTCGGTTTGTAGACTGGTTTCCGTTGCGTGGCCTGACTTCCAGCGGTTGGAATGACATGAGCTGGCCGCAGAAAATTATTGATTATCTCTGGCATATCACCTTGCCGGTGTTGGCTATGGTAATAAGCGGCTTTGCCAGTTTGACAATGCTGACCAAAAATTCTTTTCTCGATCAGATAAATATGCAGTACGTACAGACTGCAAGAGCTAAAGGTCTGGGCGAGAAGCAAGTGTTGTACGGTCATGTTTTCAGAAACGCGATGCTGATAGTGATAGCCGGATTCCCGAGTGCTTTTATTTCTATCCTTTTTACCGGATCTGTCCTGATAGAAGTTATTTTCTCACTCGACGGATTGGGGTTGCTTGGCTGGGAGGCCACGATTAATCGTGACTATCCCGTGGTATTTGCCACGCTGTATTTTTTCACTTTACTGGGTTTAATACTGCAGTTGATTGGTGATGTGATGTATCACCTGATTGATCCGCGTATAGATTTTGAGAGCCGGAATTTCTAATGGCCTCGAAACTAAGCCAGCTTAATCAGCGACGGCTTGAGACATTCAAGCGTAATCGCCGTGGTTATATATCGTTCTGGATATTTTGTATTCTATTTGTTCTGTCTCTTGGTGCGGAATTTATTGCTAACGATAAACCGCTGTTGGTGAAATACGACGGCAAGATGCATTTTCCTATCTTTAAGGTCTACCCGGAGACTGTCTTCGGTGGTGATTTTGAAGTTGAAGCAGATTACAAAGATGAATTTGTACAGGAATTAATCGAGGAAAAGGGCAGCATGATCTGGCCTCCGATTCGATTTTCCTACGACACGGTTGATTTCAATCTTTCAAGCTCCGCGCCGACACCCCCGGAAAGGCGACATCTGCTTGGTACAGATGATCAGGGCAGAGATGTTCTCGCACGGGTTATATACGGGTTCAGAATATCGGTGTTGTTTGGTCTGCTGTTAACGTTATTCAGTTCGGTCATTGGTGTTGCGTCCGGTGCGGTGCAGGGTTACTTCGGTGGTTGGCTGGATCTAATAGCGCAACGATTTATAGAAATATGGCAGGGGCTGCCGGTATTGTTTCTATTGATTATTATGGCGAGTGTCATCAAGCCAAGTTTTTTTACCTTGCTATTTTTGATGACACTGTTCAGCTGGACGGCTCTGGTGGGTGTTGTTCGCGCAGAGTTTCTTCGGGCGCGTAATTTTGAGTACATTCGTGCGGCGCGCGCGCTTGGTGTTAGCGATACCAAGATTATGGTAAGGCATACACTTCCGAATGCGATGGTCGCTACAGTGACCTTCCTGCCATTTATTTTGAGTGGCTCGGTGACCACATTAACCGGGCTCGATTTTCTTGGCCTTGGCCTGCCACCGGGCTCCCCGTCACTGGGGGAGTTGTTAAAGCAGGGTAAAGATAATTTTCACGCTCCGTGGCTGGGTCTGACAGCCTTTTTTGTATTGGCCATTATGTTAAGCATGCTTGTATTTGCAGGCGAGGCACTGCGTGATGCGCTTGATCCTCGAAAAACTTTTAGTCAGCCATCTATTAAATGAATCATCCTGCTGATCACAGCCAGCCATTGCTGGATATCCACAAGCTGAGTGTTTCGTTCGGCAGCGGTGCCTCTGAAGCCCGTGCTGTGAAAAACATCTCACTGACGGTTGATCGTGGTGAAACCGTCGCGCTGGTTGGTGAGAGTGGCTCAGGCAAGTCAGTTACAGCATTGTCTGTGATACAACTGTTGCCATATCCACTGGCGCAGCACCCGACCGGTAGCATCTTGTATCGTGGCGATGAGCTTATTGGTGCCGGACCTTCGCTGTTGCGTGCCGTCAGAGGTAATGAGATCAGTATGATCTTCCAGGAGCCGATGACATCACTAAACCCGTTGCATACCATAGACAAGCAGATTGCTGAATCGTTGAAGCTGCACCGCGGTTTAACCGGTGCTGCAGCTACAGATCGTGTGCTTGAGTTGCTTGATCTTGTCGGAATTCGCAATGCAAAACAACGCTTGACGGCTTATCCGCATGAGCTTTCCGGCGGTCAACGGCAGCGCGTAATGATTGCGATGGCGCTCGCCAATGAGCCTGATCTTCTCATTGCTGATGAACCAACTACGGCGCTTGACGTGACCATTCAGGCACAAATACTTGAGTTGTTAAAAGACTTACAGTCACGCCTTGGTATGGCGTTGCTGCTGATCACTCATGATCTTGGTGTGGTCAGAAAGATGGCCGATAGAATTTGTGTAATGACTGACGGTGAGATCGTAGAGCGAGGTACACCACAGCAGATTTTTGAATCACCACAGCACCCGTATACACGTCACTTATTGGGTGCGGAGCCTCGGCCGAAAGAGCTGCGTGATGAGCGACAGACACCAGTGGTGCTAGATGCGCGTGACATAAAAGTTTGGTACCCGGTTGCGAAAACATTTTTTGGTCGCGTTAAAAGTTATGTAAAAGCGTGTGATGGTATTGATATTAGCGTCAATGCCGGCAGAACAATTGGCGTGGTTGGTGAGTCCGGTTCCGGTAAGACGACCCTTGGCCTGGCATTACTCAAATTAATTAAAAGTGAGGGGGAAATATTTTTTCATGATCACCCTTTGCATGAGTACAGTACGGCACAGATGAGAGATCTGCGACAACGGATGCAGATTGTTTTTCAGGATCCGTTCGGCAGTTTAAGCCCGCGACTGTCCATTCAACAGATTGTTGAAGAAGGGTTAAGAGTCCATCAGCCCAACATGAGTGAAATTGAGCGCAATAATGCTGTCGCGCAGGTTATTGATGAGGTGGGTCTGGAACAATCCAGCTTGCAACGCTTCCCGCATGAATTCTCCGGCGGTCAGAGGCAGCGAATTGCTATTGCCCGTGCGATGGTATTGAAGCCCGAGCTCGTTGTGCTCGATGAGCCTACATCGGCGCTTGATATGTCTGTACAGGCGCAGATTGTTGATCTGCTTCGCGATCTGCAGTCGCATTATCAACTGGCTTACATTTTTATTAGTCACGATCTCAAAGTCGTTAGAGCTCTCAGTGATGAAATAATGGTGATGAAACAGGGTAAAGTGGTCGAGTACGGCGAAGCAGAACAGATAGTGACTGCACCAGTTGATCCCTATACCAGAGAGCTGATGTCAGCGGCTTTTGATACGACGAGGCGGTAAGATCAGCTGGTTGAAAAAATGTGCACCAGGATGGTAACTTTAGCTGGTGTACTGGAATAGGAATATCAAAGTGCGTTTGCTTGTTGCTTTTTTTCTGTTGCTAAGCGGTGCTTTATCTGCGGCTGAGTTTCCATCGGACGCATCAATCTATCTGGTCGATGCGCAAGGCAAGGAAACCCGAATAGGAGAAGTGTTATTTGCTGATCTCGGGAATGCGTCAACCTCGGTGAAGGTTGAGATGGACAATGATGTATTTACCGAGCACTTTTTATCCATGCGGCCGTTTCGTTGTCTGGAAGGGGCCGATGAGTGGTTCTGCTATTTGCAGTACCCTTACGATTTGCGTTCCGTCATTACCACAGATGATTTAGCTGACCTTGAGTATCAGTTGTTATTTGTACGTAAGACACCGTCAGAATTTGGAATAGATGCGTGGAACGGGCTGTACTATCAGCTGGAAGTGGTCGCGGATGGATCGATTACCGGTAAGTTGCTGGAGGGTGATCTAAACTCTTTGCAAAGTCCACCCGCCGAAAAGTATGCAAGGCCAGTAGATCTGGGTGAGTTCATACCAGCCAGTAAATCCAAACGGTTATTCCCGACGCTGCGAATCTACTAGCCAAAATCTACGGGCCAAAATCTACGGGCCAGAATCTACGGGCCCGAATCTACGGGCCCGAATCTGCTGGCCCGGATCTATGGGTAGTGCCGCTGTGCGCATTTAGTCGCTCAGGAAGGTCAGCTCTATCGCAACTACCCGGCGACTAAAACAGATGTGTTGATGTATGCCGTGGATCCAGATTTGGTGTGGTGTCAGTAATCTGTCGGATTGTTGTGGATTGCGAAGCGTCGATCGTAAATATATGCCGGTGTTGCAATCAGGTATCCCTGTTGATCGTTAATGAGAAGCAGGCGCAGGAAAGGGCTGAACCTTTTCGATGACCTTTTCTCAAACTAACTCTTGATAGAAGACCGCAGAGTAGATCATGCGTAGCGCAAAACCGATCGATATTGACATATTAAATGCCGGATACCGGTACGCTTTGTCGTTGTGCGCGAGTCGACAAGACGCAGAAGATATCGTCCATGATGCGTGGATACGTCTGGACAGGCGATATCAAAAAGCACCGGTCAAGTCTCTTTTGTATACAACTATTCGCAACCTTTATATCGACGGTTACCGGCGCTCGAAAAAAATTCATTTCAGTGAATATGAAGAGGAACTTCATGTGCCTGAAAGTTCAATTTCGGGAAACGTCTCTGCAGAAGAAATGGACCGTTTTCTTCATCGGCTCAGAGATGTTGAGCGCGAGGCAATTTATTTGTCAATAGTAGAGGGTTATACCGCGGATGAGATCTCCACAATGACCGATACTGCCAGAGGTACGGTTCTCAGCATGATCCATCGATCTAAAATTAAACTTAGAAAATGGATGACCGGTGAGAACATTCATGGAGTTAGTGACAGCAAAGCAGAAGTAGTCGAGCTGGTTACCGGAGGGCTTAAAGATGTCTAACCGTAAGAAGCCGTCACCAGTTGCAGAAGATCAAGCGGATAATCGGCTCATAGATCACTATCAGTCGCAAACGCTTAGCACTGATCGGTTGCATGTCATGCTTGAGGAGTCACAGTCGCTTCGCAGAAGTCGAACGATCAGTTTCGCACTGGCCGCATCGCTGCTGTTGTTCTCACTGGTTTTCCTGACTCACCAGAACATACTTTCTTCGCAACGCACAGACAATGTCATGCGGGAAGCTGCGTTGAATCATTCAAGTAAGCTCCAAATGGATGCGGAGGCAGAGTCGCTTGAGGAGTTACAGGTGCAGCTTGATGAGCTACCCTTTGAGATTAAGATGCCGGAATCTGGCTTTTACTCGAAGTTGGCTGTTTTAGGTGGTAGGTATTGCACTATTAATGGTTATCTTGCAGCGCATTTGAAACTTGCTGATCCTGAGACATCAAAGCAATACAGCTTGTTCCTTACACCAAATAACAGCAGGCTTCTTTCAATGAAAAGTAATGAGTCAGTTTTGTCGGGTGTCGATGTGAAGTTGTGGCACGAAAATGATGTGGTCTATGCGCTTGCAAAAAGTACCGGTGATGTTCTATGAGGCTTATTTTTGTAAAGAATATCTTGCTTGCGTCGACTGCAATTCTTTTTGCGTTTTCATTTCAGGCGGTTGCTGCATCACTGGATATAGATGAAAAATTGCAGCAGGAGTTATTGCAGGCTTTTAAAGATCGTGGTGAGGACTACAAGCCACGAACTGAGCATTTCAAAGAGGATGGCACTCCACAGTATATAAATCGCCTGATCAACGAAGATTCACCTTATCTTCTACAGCATGCTCACAACCCTGTGAACTGGCATGCGTGGAGTAAAGAGGCGTTTGATAAAGCAGTAGAGCAGGATAAACCAATATTCCTGTCGATAGGCTATGCGACTTGTCACTGGTGTCATGTGATGGAGCGGGAGAGTTTTGAATCTGAAGAAATAGCGGCCCAAATGAATGAGCAGTTCGTACCGATAAAGGTAGATAGAGAGCAGCTGCCAGATGTTGACGCGATGTATATGCTGGGTGTTCAGGTGACCACTGGTGGAGGTGGCTGGCCGTTGTCGGGGTTTTTGATGTCTGATGGTAAGCTCTTTCACGGCGCTACTTATATGCCACCGGATATTTTCAGCCAGACTATGCAGCAGGTTACTGATATCTGGGGTAGTGATCGTAAGCGCCTTACGGACTACGCGGGTGATCTAGCTGTCGCGATTGCAGAGAACAGCGATCTGACCGGCGAGGCAATTGAAGTTGGTCAGAAAGAGATTGCCCAGGCACGTGAAGATCTTTTGCTTGGCTATGACAGTTTTCAGGGAGGGTTTGGGCCTGCTCCTAAATTCCCACGTGAATCGACCCTGTTTTTTCTGTTGGATCTGGCGGAGCGCAATGATGATGCAGAGGTGCTTGAATCGGTAGACTTTTCACTAGTGCGTATGAGTGCCGGTGGTATTCACGATCAGGTCGGTGGTGGCTTTCATCGCTATGCCGTTGATAATGACTGGTTGATACCGCATTTTGAAAAGATGCTCTATACACAGGCGAGTCTGCTGCAGAATTATCTAAAGGCGTTTGAGCTTACCGGGCGGCAGGAGCATGCGCGTACTGCACAGCGTATCGCAGATTATGTGTTACGGGATATGACAACAAGCGACGGTGGTTTTTACTCTGCCACTGATGCAGATTCAGAGGGTGCGGAAGGGACTTACTTTATCTGGGAGCAAGATGAAATTCGTCAGATTCTGACAGCCGCTTTAGGTGCTGAGGAAGCGGATCTTGCGCTTGAGTTATGGGGTGTCAGTGAGCATGGTAACTTCGAAGAGAAAAATATTTTACGGCTTGATGATTCGCACTCTAATATTTCCGATATTTACAACATACCCGAGAGCGAGCTTGTAGAGAAACTGAACAAGTATGCTGAAGTTATTTTAGAAGAACGTAACAAACGTATACCACCTCTGACTGATCGCAAGATCATCACTGAATGGAATGCAATGATGAGCACTGCTTTAATCAAAGCCGGTCAAACATTAAAAGAGCCTCGCTACACAGAAGCCGCGATGAAGGCGATTGATTTCCTGCTGCAGAACAACCTTAAAAGCGATGGTACGTTGTGGCGCGCACAATTTGAGGGTAGATCTACAACCGAGGCGTCGCAGGCTGACTATGCGTATCTTGCACATGCATTGATCACGGCGTTTGATGATTCCGGTGATCAAAAGTGGCTCGACCAGACAAAAGCGCTGGTAGACAAAATGAATGAGCAGTTCTGGGATACAGAAAACAGTGGCTACTTTATGGGTAAAGCCGATGCAGCTGGTGCCAGTCTTCCAAGCAGGCCAAAAGCACTGTATGACAATGCATCACCTACGGGTAATTCATTAGCGTTAAAAACGCTGGTGCAATTGTGGAATCGCACCGGAGAAGACAAGTATCGTGAGCGTGCAGAGCGATTGGTGACAGCATTTTCCTCTTTGCTTGCTCGTGGTGGCGGCGGTTTTGGTTTTTTTCTTACCGGCACAAATGATTTGATCAACGGGGAGATAGGCTCGCATCGTTATGCTGCGAAAGGTAAAGTTAAGGTGTCTGCAGTAGCATTGGACGGTGAAACTGTGTCTGTTTCGCTGGATGTGGCCGATGGATGGCACGTGAACTCTGAACAACCGCTACAGGATTACCTGATTCCGACCAAATTGTCTCTTGCTAAAGATCAGCCACTTGCTAAAGTAAATTATCCGGAAGCCGTGATTCGTAAACTTGGATTTCAACGCTCGGAGCTAAGTCTGCTGGAAGGCAATGTGCAGTTGACTGCCAACTTGCCGGATTCAGTTGCTGGCGCTGTAACAACCGATATTGAGCTTCAGTTGCAGGCATGTAGTGACGAGATTTGCCTAGCTCCAGAGACACTTAGTTTTAAAGTACCTCTGACGCAACTTTCTGCCAACTTTTAACTTCAACCATTCAAACTGACAAGGTGAACTCGCCAATGATAAAAAAATTCCTTCAAGCCGCGTTGTTTGTATTCGCGTTTTCTACATTTTCCAGTACGTCGCACGCGCAGGGTTATGAGGAGCTGCCCAATCCGCCGAAGAAAGCGGATGAGTCAAGAGTAGAGGTATTGGAATATTTCTGGTTCGGGTGCCCGCATTGTTATGCGTTTGAGCCTACGATCAACGGTTGGGCTGCAACCAAACCTGATCACGTCGATTTTGTCCGTGAAGCACCTCCGCTGAATCCTGCATGGACACCTCATTCGCAGGCTTACTATGCGTCTCAGGTGCTTGGTATCCAGGAAGAGTTTTTCGAACCATTCTTCAACGCGATTCATAAAGAGAAGAAACGGCTAGCATCACCGAAGCAAATTTCCAAGTGGGCTGGTTCTTTGGGTTTGGAAGGCATCGATGAAGACAAATTCCTGAAAACAATGAAATCGTTTGCTGTTGACGCGAAGATTCGTCGCTCTATGGAGATGGCACGGCAGGATGCAATTAACAGTGTGCCTAGTGTCGTAATTGACCGGAAGTACAAGACCTCCGGCTCTATGGCTGGCTCAAACGAGGGTGTGGTTGACGTTATCCGTAAGCTGAGTGAGAAAAAGTCTTAACATCTAAAAATATGTCACACCACAGGCCTACATCATAGGCCTACATCATAGGTCTGCACCATAGGTTTGCACTACTGGCCTACACCACGGGCCTAAACACAGGGGAGGTTAAAACTCCCCTGTGTTTCAAAACGGCTCTGCCTTTCTCCGGCTCATGCTAAATTATTGATTTTTGAGATATTTAGTTCTCTGGTTCATTGTTTTAGTGTCAGGCACTTGATAACGCCGGCCTGCTGAAATACTCTGGGACGGTTCCGAATGGGATCGCAAAAATACAGAGTTCCGGAGATCATGAAGACGCTCAAAAAGCTAGTTGCACCAGTTGTTATGTGTGCGGCGGTAACAGGTACAGCTCAGGCTGCCGATCAAACCCTGACCTTCTCGCACTGGGCCGGTCCCAAGCATGCGATGGCCACCAAAGTATATCCATGGCTGAACGACCAGCTTTCTGAGTGCTCCGGTGGTTCCCTCACTGTGAAGCTTGAAAATGGCCTCGCACCACCACCAGCACAGTACGATACTGTTCGTGACGGTGTTGCTGACCTCGGCTGGATTGTCCACGGCTACACCAAAGGCAAGTTCCTGACGACCAAAATGATCGAGTTGCCCGGCTTACCTGGTAACGCAGAAGAAATGTCCGTTGCATTTCAGATGACACACGAAAAGTTCTTCGCTGATGCTAAAGAGGCAAAAGGTGTAGAGGTACTATCGCATTTCGTGCATGGGCCGGGTGTTGTGAATACAGCAAATGAAATAACTTCCTACAAAGATATGGAAGGCATGAAAATTCGCGTAGGCGGAGGAGTTGCCAATCAGGTAGGTGAAGCACTGGGTGTGGCTGGTGTGAATATGCCGGCGCCAGCGGTTTACGAAGCAATCTCTTCGGGTGTTGCTGATGGTGTTTTCTTTCCATTGGAGACGCTCTATTCATTCAAAATTAATGAGTTGACGAAATACTCCTTTAAAAACCCTGACGGAATGTACACCACATCATTTGCCCTCGTTCTCAATGAGGATACTTACAATGATTTGTCTGATGATCACAAAGCCTGTGTTGACGGTGTGCGGGGTGTTGAGATGTCTCGCCAGATCGGTAAGTTCTGGGATGAAGCGGATGCTGTCGGTGAAGCTGAGTCTGCCAAGACTGGCTCGGTTGTAGTTATTGCCAGTGATGAAGAGCGAGCTTACTTCAAAGAAAAAACTGCAGGTATCGAAGCTGCTGTGCTTAAAGAAGTCGCTAGCCGTGGTGTCGATGCAGAGGCAGCACTGGAGTTTATGAAGTCTCAGCTCCAGTAGGAAGTTTCTGTTGCAGTCAATGCTTGCAAAGATAGAAAAGCTGACGGATTCCGTCAGCTTTTTTGCTGCCAATATGGCGGCTTTGGTGCTGTTGGCGCTGGTGGCAATCACCTGCGTCGATGTTGTCGGTCGCTATGCGTTTAATTCTCCTTTGGTTGGTGCGGTTGAGCTGGTAGAGATCTGCATGGGGGCAATTACTTTTTTTTCGTTCCCGATTATGTTCATGCGTCATGATCATATTATTGTTGATCTGATTCCGCACTTTCGTCGTGGGTACCTTGGCTGGCTTACCTCGCTACTGATTCTTGCAGTAACTTGTTATGTTGCTATCAAACTGGGCGATCGAGTCTTCGACTATGCCGTCAGAGCGTTTGAGGATGGTGATATCACAGAGTACCTGCGGATACCTCGCTACCCGATTGTAGGTTTTATAACCGCTGCAATATTCACAGCGGCAGCAATATCTTTGTTGCGCTTTATTATCTTAATAACCAAACCCGGGCAAAGTGTTGAAGATGTAGCCAATGCGGAACACTTTCGGCTCGTGACAAAAGCTCCGACTGACGCTTAAATGATTTCATCACTTATTGGTTTTGCCTCGGTACTGGTGCTGGCATTTATGCGGGTGCCACTCGGTATTGCACTGGGGCTTGTAGGGGTTGTCGGTTTCACTTATGAATCCAGTCTGCGGGCTGCGATGTCGAGTGCCAGCCGTCTGGTGATTGATGCCAGTCAGTCCTACGGCTTGTCTGTAGTGCCGCTGTTTATTCTAATGGGTCTTATGGTTGAGCGCGGTGGTATGGCAAAAGAGCTTTACCGTGCTGCTTACGTTTTTCTTGGCCACAGGCGCGGTGGCCTGGCGATGTCTACCATATGTGCCTGTGGCATGTTTTCGGCAATCTGTGGTTCATCGCTTGCGACAGCTGCGACGATGTCAAAAGTCTCCATGCCGGAGATGCGGCGTTACAAATACAGTGATTCTCTTGCATCGGCTTCAATTGCAGCCGGAGGCACGCTGGGTATTTTAATTCCGCCAAGTGTCATTCTTGTGATCTACGGCCTTATTACTAATGCTTCGGTCGGCAAATTGTTTATTGCGGGAATTTTGCCAGGTCTTGTGGGTGTGCTGTTCTACCTCGGGGCTGTGCGTTATGTGGTAAGTCGTGATCCGTCTGCAGGACCTGCTGGAGAAAAAACCAGCTGGGCTGAACGCGGTCGAGCTCTGTTGGATGTATGGACAACGCTCGGTTTGTTTATTTTTGTAATCGGCGGTATCTATGTTGGTGCATTTACACCCACGGAAGCTGCAGGCATGGGGGCGGCTGGTGCAATCTTAATTGCCGCATTCCGCAGAGTGCTTTCTATAAAAGTGTTGATGGAAGTTACCCGAGAGGCGGCGCTGACCACTGCGAAGTTATTTTTGGTGGTTTTTGGTGCGATGATTTTCTCTAACTTTGTTAACCGCGCCGGTTTGCCCGATGCATTAATTGGTGTGGTGCAGAGCTTCGATGTATCACCACTGGGTGTTATCTTTGTTATCCTCGCCATCTATCTGATTCTGGGCTGTGTATTTGAATCGCTGTCTATGATTCTTTTGACTGTACCTATTTTCGCACCATTAGTTGAAGGCCTGGGTTTTGATCTGGTGTGGTTTGGTATACTGGTTGTTGTTGCTACCGAAATCAGTTTAATCACACCGCCAATCGGTTTGAATGTTTTTGTGCTGAAAGGTGTGCTAAAAGATGTATCGGTAAAGACAATTTTTAAGGGTGTCACGCCTTTTTGGATTGCGGATATTCTGCGCTTGATATTACTGGCACTGGTGCCTGCGATTTCGTTGTTTCTGCCTTCGTTAATGAGATAGTGGTGTTACCTGAACTCACTGTGGGTGTAGCTCTGATTAAGCTGCTAGAGCAGTATCAGGTCAAGCATGTTTTTGGTATTCCCGGTGTACACACCATCGAGCTTTATCGAGGCTTGGCTGAGAGTAGCATTCAGCATCACACGCCACGGCATGAACAGGGTGCAGGCTTTATGGCTGACGGCTATGCCCGTGTCAGTCGTCAACCTGGTGTTTGTTTTGTAATTACCGGTCCTGGTCTTACCAACATAGCCACGCCTATGGGGCAGGCGTTAGCTGACTCTATCCCGATGTTGGTTATATCAAGTGTCAACGATACAATTGCTTCATGTCAGGCTCAGGGCATGTTGCATGAGATGCCTGATCAATTGGTGCTCAGTGCGCAAGTGGCAAGATATAGTGAGACTGTATTCACGGCGGATGATCTTCCTGCGGCACTGGCTAAAGCATTTAATCAGTTTGCGAGTTCAAGGCCCGGTCCTGTGCATTTGCAGTTGCCAGTTAATCTGCTCGGTAGCCCTGCGGATCCATCACTGATATCAGAAATGCCGCAATTGGCGAATCGTCCGGTTGCATCAGTTGCTGATATCAAAGCCGCAGCTGATCTGTTATCAGTCGCCCAGCGTCCGACGATTCTTGCAGGTGGTGGTTCGGTTGAAGCATCACAGCAAGTGAGGCGCCTGGCAGAAAAACTGAATGCACCGGTGCATATGACAATCAATGCGCGTGGAGTGCTTCCTTTTTCACATGAACTTGCGGTTCCTGCAACCTGTACTTATCACTCGGTACGTGAAGTGCTGAATGAGTCTGATGTGGTTTTAGCACTTGGTACGGAGCTATCTGCGACTGACTATGATCAATTCAAAGATGACCAGTTTAAGATCACAGCCAAGCTGGTGCGATGTGATATTGATCCGCTTCAGATCAACAATAATTTTACTGCCGACCTCTCACTGGTGGGTGATATCGGGCTCACCGTGCAAAAACTTCTGGATGAAATTGATCTTGTTGGGTTTGTCAATGAAACGGCCAGTGAAAAGGCCGGTGAAAAGGCTAGTACAACAGCCAACAAAGCTAATAATAGCGAGTCGGATGGAGTCAGCCGTGCAAGCAGAGCCATGCAGGCGCTTGCAGAGATGAGTGCACCGGAACGGCGTCATATTCAAATTTTGGAGGCAATACGTGATCAGATTCCCGATTGTATTTTTGTCGGTGACTCTACACAGATTATTTATAGCGGAAATATGATTTTTAATACATATGAGCCTGGGCGCTGGTTTAATTCGTCTGTTGGATTTGGCACTTTGGGCTATGCGTTACCTGCTGCAACCGGGGCAGTATTGGCAAAAGAAAATACACCGGTGGTTTGCCTGATAGGTGATGGCGGAATGCAGTTCGTGCTTGGTGAACTGGGCGCATTAAAAGATACAGGTAAGTCAGTTGCCATAGTTGTCTGGTGTAATGGCGGTTATCGAGAGATCAAAACCAGTATGGAGCGTGCGGATGTTGCAACTGTAGGAGTTGAATTTTCAGTGCCGGACTATGTAAAAGTTGCACAAGCGTATGGTATTGATGCAGTTACTGCTTCAAATGAACAGCAGATCTGTACTGCAATTCAGCAACACTTTGAACGACGTGTACCAGTAGTTATCGTGGTTGATGAAGAAGAGATATTGCAAGCTTCCTGAAGCGTATGGTGAAATTGATGATGCTTTATTTTCGTTGGGGGATACGCCTAAAACGAACGCTACAAAATTTACAGCGAATAAAATCGTCATATTGACTGGGTAATTAAGTATCTTGCGTGCATCACATCGGTGGATGCGCAAGCTTATCCTCCCTACGGAGGGTGACGCCAAAGGTTTTAGTGACTATCTCATAACCTTAACCAGTGCCGATTTTGTCATTCTCCGCGGGGAGAATCCGGCGTGTAGTTTGCGCCGGAAGAGGGGTGTGTCTGGTTAGATATTCAATAAGACTTCGAGCATAAATATTGAATTTATTGCTAAAAGTATCCCTCTCCCAATGCAAACAACGCATTGGACTCTCCCATAGGGAGAGTGACTTGGCTTTGGGTACGTGTATTAAAATATACTCGAACAGGATTTCAAAAAATGCTTTGGCGACACCCTCCCATAGGGAGAGTGACTTGGCTTTGGGTGCGTGTATTAAAATATACTCGAACAGGATTTCAAAAAAAATGTTTTGGCGACAGCCTCCTACGGGCCCTGCGGGGGGCTTTGAACCAAACTGATATTCTCTGATCAGCCTTTAGGTTTGTGGAAGTGTCTCGACTGATGAAGTGCTGGTTGCGAGATGATTATCGAGCTTACCTTCAAGTATGTGTTCAAGCCTGGCGTTTTCGCTATCCCATGTGTATTGCGTTGTGACCAGTTGTAAGCCACCCTGACTGATTCTTTGATAGCTTGCCTGATCTTCGGTCAGCGTTTCGATAGCGTCGATGTAATCTTCGGGGGTGTTGACAAATACCAACTGCTCGTTGTGTACGCAGTTAATGCCAGTGGCACCTTCTGGTGATGCAAGCACAGGTAATGCGCAAGCCATCGCTTGCAATACTTTGTTCTGAATACCACGTGCAACCCGAAATGGTGCAACCAGAAAATCAGCCTGCTGGTAGTAGGGGAGAATTTCATCAAGATAGCCAGTGACTTCGATACCGTTGCGATTTTCGAGTTCGGATACTTTTCGGCTCGGGCGCATGCCTGCAATGACGAACTTTGCCTGTGGGTATTTTTGGATAACGGATGGCCACACTGTATCCGCGAACCAGATTACGGCATCTTCGTTGGGGAAGTAGTCCATGACCCCGGTGAATAACACTACGGGTGATGCACCTCCAAAAAGATCGTCGTCAGGGGTATTCTGGTCAGACGGATAATAGGCAGATCTGTCGACGCCATTGCTAACGACATGTACTTTGGCGCTTAGCTCCGGAATATCGTGCAGCATTTCTTTCTCTTCCTTGGAGACAAAAAGGCTGGCGTGAAATGTATTTAGTACTTTGGATTCCAGTGATGATAAAAGTTGAGCCTCGCGCTTATAGATCAGTGACAGAGGCCAGGGTTTGCGAGCAGCGTACTGCTTCCACTTCAATGAATCGAGATCCATAAAATCCATGACTAACCGGATATTCTGTTCTTTGATTAGTGCGGCGGTTGGTGAATGGAAAACGTACTTCGCCATAGCTGAGCTTGTGCACATCACAGCGTCAGGTTTGTCGGCTTTGATTAATGCTTTGAGTTTTCTTTGTAGCTTTTGCGAGTGGAAGTTGGTCGCACTCAAGGCTTGATTTGTTGCCAGGCCGCGCAGTATCCGAAAATGGCGGCTACCGAGAGATGAGTGTTCTACTCTGATATTGAGTTTAGCGCTTAGTTGTGTTGCGAATTTCAGATCGTCGTTATTTTCAAGCGGTGTAAACACCGTGACGTTGTGTCCCTGGTCAACCAAAAAAGAGAGGTGATTGAACGTGCGTATTTTTTCTCCCTTGTCAGCGGGATAGGGCACACGATGCGCTACCAGTAGCAGGTTCATAATCTGGAGCCGTGAAGGTTATAAATTGGGAGCCAGTAGAGCAATAGCGACTACCAGACATCTGGAGTATGGGTTGGTTGTTAGCGGCTGCATTATAAATGATCGCCGTAAAAATTGTGTGGTTGAGCCCTGCAAAGGTCTGATTTCTGTGAGGTTGAAGCTTATTGTGTGTAAAAAATTGTGATGTGGGTTCCTGGTTGATATGGGCGGGGGCTACATGGAAACATAACACTCAAGCCTCTTGCTTTTCCAGCACCCAGTCCGGACGAGGAAAGTGACAAGTGTAGCCATGCGGGGTGCGTTCAAGATAGTCCTGGTGCTCCGGTTCTGCTACCCAGAAGTCGCTGGCGGGTTCTATTTCTGTGACAACGGGTCCAGGCCAGATTCCGGAGGTGTTTATGTCTGCAATTGTGTTTTCAGCAATTGTTTTCTGTTCGTCGTTGCAATAGTAAATTGCTGATCGATACGACATACCGCGATCGTTGCCCTGTTGGTTTAAGGTTGTAGGGTCATGAATCTGGAAAAAGAACTCTAGTATTTTCCGGTACGAAATTATTTGAGGGTCAAATTCGATCTCTATTGCTTCAGCATGAGTACCGTGGTTTCGGTATGTAGCGTTTGCGACGTCGCCACCGGTATAACCAACTATCGTTTTTTTAATACCGGGTATTTTACGAATGAGATCCTGCATGCCCCAGAAGCAACCGCCTGCCAATATAGCTTTTTCAGTCATCAGAATTCCTTAATTTTTGCATGTGAATGAAGGTACCAATTGCGCGCAGCATTGAGCAAGTCGGCCCCGATGCCTGCGACGTATCCGGATTCAGGATGCGAACTATTTTTGATATTACCAGCTTCTGCTGTAGTTGTTTTAACGGTGTTCAAACTTACGCTGAAGTTTCCACATAGAGTAGATACCGAATGCTGGCCCGATGGCAAGTGATGCCATCAGTACCGGCCAACCTGTTTTGGCTGCCACCCACGGAGACAATTGCACGGTTACAGTGGTGAGTGCAAAACCCAGTGCAGTTTGAAGCGTCATCAGAGAGCCTGCTTTGTTTGCATCTGAATAGTCTGCAACCAGAGCGGAGAATTGTGCAGAATCGGGGATAATAAAAATTCCCCAGATTATTGCGATGATCACTGACAGCCAGATACTACCGCCAAAAGTCAGTGCGAATAAAATAGCACTCAGTCCACTAATAGCCATGGCAATAATCGTTAATTCTGCTTTACCGATGCGATCAGCTATAAAACCTGCAAGCGGACAACTTATAGCACCAAGGCCTATCACAATAAAAGTGATCAGCTTGGCGAGGTTGGCAGCCTCGGCTTCTGGAATCTGGTAAGCAAAGCTTGCGGCTAGCGCCACCCCGATCCATGCCCACATAGAGTACAGTTCCCACATGTGTCCAAGATAACCGCCGTAAGCTCGTCTTATAGAGACATTAGTCCAGGCTTCAGTAAGCGCCGTTATATCGAACTTTGTTTGTTTGCTGTGATAGGGGCCATTCTCGGTTTTTAAAATCACCACAGCTGCGAGTAAGGCAAGCATTGAAGCGGCACTGACGGTTATGCGCCAGTCGGCACCACCAAGGTATGAAAGCAGATGAGGTGCTGCAGAACCAAGTGTTAGCCCGCCAACAAGTAATCCGACTAACAGCCCACGGTGGCGCTGGCTCCAGCCAACCGCGATTTTCATGCCGACAGGATATACGCCTGCGAGAAATGCGCCTGTTAATCCGCGCAGTAGAATAGATCCAAGGCTTCCTGGTGGTGCAATGAGTAACAGTGCATTGGCGATACCGGCAAGTAGTGCAAAGGTGCTCAAAACGTAGCGCGGCTCGAATCGATCGGCAAGACCGGTAATTGCGGATAAAATCGCACCGATAACAAACCCACCTTGTACTGCTGCGGACATCGCCGCCCTGGTGCCTGTGGAAAGGTCTGCTTCGCGGGCCATATCGCCTAAAATTGCTGCAGATACAAACCACAGGCTCATCGCCGCGATTTCGGCAACGATTAGTAGTGATATGCTGCGCGTTCTGGCGCTGTTGTTATTATTGTCAGGGTTTGTCATTAGCTCTGATTGGACTTTCTGTGCGCAATAAGTTCGAATTGAATGCGCGGTGAACTGAACATCTCCGTAGTGTAGCTGCTCGCTTTTGAACGCGCGTATACTGGCTCTTTGCTGTTGTGATTGACAAAGGCTGTCTGTTTTTTTGAAAACATCGCCACGATAGAGGTGTCTGAGCTTGTACAAATGCCATTGTATACAAGTGCCAATCTAGATAACCGGATCTCCCACAGTGATGACTCAAGAACTACGTAACGACATAAAAGATCTGATCGGCGGTTTTGAAACTGTGCTGATGGCAACCAGTACCGCCGAAGGTATGCCCGAAATCAGTTACTCGCCTTATGCGATTGTCGATGGTGAGCTGCATGTCTTTTTGAGTGACCTCGCTTTGCACACTGGTAATTTAAAATCCAACCCGCGAGCCAGCCTGCTTTTTATAGAGAATGAGAAGGACGCAGAAAAACTCCATGCCCGCAAACGGGTTACGTTTGCAGCAACAGCTAAATTGATTGACCGCAAGTCAGATCGATACAGGTCTGTTATGGCGGTGATGGAGGCCAGGTTCGGTGACATCATGCCGTTGCTTGATTCACTGCCTGACTTTCACTTGTTTGCCATGCATACCGATTGTGCCGTGCTAGTGAAAGGCTTTGCAGACGCGCACACGCTCGAGTGCGATGGATTTCCGCAACCTTTAGAGTCCACCGATTTATGATACCCCCGGATACTGCTATCGCCACAAAACAGATGAAAAGCACGTCCAGTTGTGTGTTCAGTGGAGGGCCACAGTGGGATTTTCATGCAATCCCGCGACATTAGCGTCTCATATTTCAATGTAAAGCGTTTACATTCTTGACTTTAAATTCATGCTCGCAGAGTATGAGGGGAGGTCTAACTAGACTCTTGGTCCCCTTTTTCGCAACAAATCCACTTGGAGGATTTATGAAATTAACCCGTTTATTAGGCGGTTTTGCACTAGGCACGGCGTTGGTCGCAGGCAGTGCGCAAGCCGAGACCACAATTCGTGTGCAATCAGTTTTAGGAGATTCTTCAGACGAAGTGGTCATGCTGAAGGAGTTTGCCAAAGACGTTGGTGAGCTTACTGGTGGTTCCCTAACAATCGAAGTATTGCCTGCCGGCGCCGTTGTTGCTCCGAGCGATATCATAGACGCCGTTGATGCGGGCCTCGTTGAAGCGGGCTTTGCGTGGACCCACTACTGGGGCGGTAAGCACGTTGCAGCTAACCTGTTCGGCGCACCTGTAGCGGGCGCGGGCGTTGGCATGGACAACATCGCGTTTCTAAGCTGGTTCCAGTATGGCGGTGGTAAGGAACTGTATGACCGCTTGTGGGATGAAATGGGCGTGAACGTTAAAGGTTTCATGTTGCAACCTGTAGGTCCTGAGGCATTGGGCTGGTTCCCGAAGCCGATCGAATCTATGGATGACTTCCGTAAGATGCGCTTCCGTGCGCCTCCAGGCATGGTTGGTGCTGCTTACGCTGACATCGGTGTTCCTGCCGTTGCTATGGGCGGTGGTGATATCTTGCCAGCGCTTGAAAAAGGCACGATCGACGCGGCTGAATGGTGCTGCCCGAAGCCTGACTCTGTTTTCGGCTTCCAGAAAGTTCTTAAGCACTACTACCTTCAAGGTCTACACCAGGTTGTTGTGAACGCCGATCTGTATGTCAATGGCGATATTTACAACGATCTGACCGATGTCGAGAAGAAGGCGCTGGAAGTTGCATCAAATGCATCGCTTTCCAAGTCTATGTCCTATCGTATCTTTGAGAACGGTAAGGCGCTGAAGGATCTGACTGACAACCACGGCGTTATCCTGGAAGACACTCCAGCGGAATACTTCACTGAGTACATGGCCGCTGCACAGAACGCTTTGCAAAAAGCTGCAGACGAGAATGAGTTCTTTGCGGAAGTCTGGCAGTCGCAGAAAGATTTCGCGGACATCGCGGTTCCATTCTGGGCTGGTGCACAGGCTTCGAACGCGAGCCTGGGTAAAGCGCACGCCGATACCCTGAAGTAGTTCAGTATGCGCGGGCTCCTAACAGGGCCCGTTTTACTTTAGTTTTGTTTTACACTTAATGATTTAACACGGGCTCTCATCGAGCCCGTGCGTTTTTGAAATTTCAATACAACTCGATCAGAAACTCACTTTCTCGCTAAGCCTATTCGTTGACGTGCTTCAGTGACGTTTCTAGTAAAGAGAAGCGTGATGTTGAATCCACGTCTAGCGAAGGAAACTCCACATGGCTGAAGAACCGAATCCGGATGATCTGGAGATCGCGGATGAGCTAATAGCCGAACGACGCGCCGAAGCCCCCGGCGAAACACCAGCGGACATGACGCCCTGGCAGCGTCCGATCGCGGCCTCTATCGACATACTGAATTATCGTGCAGGTCAGCTATTCGCGCTTCTGTTGGTGCCGCTTATCGCAGTGGTCGTGTTCGAGGTGTTCTCACGCAATTCCTTCTCGATCCTACAAAACGCGGGCTTCGAAGATTTTGCGCGTTCCCTTAATCTAGGACCGACACTTTGGGTCTATGACATTAGTCGCATGATCGCCGGTGTGCTGTTTATGGCCGCCGCAGGTTATGGGTTGATGCGCGGTGTTCATATCCGCGCGGACTTCCTCTACCGGTACTGGTCTGACAAGACACAGGCATCGGTCGATGCAACGCTTTACCTGCTGTTCTTTATACCGTCAATGCTATTTTTTACCATCGTTGCGGCAGAGTACTGGTGGCTGGCTTTTTCAACTGGAGAAACCCGACAAGCCGACAGCGCCTGGGGTCCATTGGTCTGGCCTGCGCGTCTGGCCATGCCGGTCGGTGCTTTCCTGCTGACGCTGCAAGGCATTTCCGAGATCTTCCGTGCCTTCCATAAAATGGGCAAAGCACGCGAACGTTGGTTCCTGCGGGTCATGCCGATCTATCTGATTGTTCTGCTCTGGTTGGTGCTGGCAGTCTTTGCGCCGGACATAGTACCGGGCGGTGAATGGTTCACTGACGTGATGAAAGCACGGCCAAACCTGCCCAAGGCCACCATTGGTTTGATCATGCTTGGGGTGATGCTGTTTGTGATCTTCATCGGGTTTCCGATTGCCTTCACTCTGATATTCCTGGCTTTTGTGTTTGGTATCTGGGGTGCGAATTTCAAACTCACCACTCTACTGTTGACCCTGAACACCAACTCGACCATGTGGAGTGATCAGCTCATGGCCGTGCCTCTGTTCGTGCTGATGGGTATTGTCATGGAGGCAGCTGGATTGATGGAGCGTCTGTTTGCGTCGATTCAAATGATCATGTCGCGTGTGCGCGGTTCGCTTTTTATTGCTGTTCTGATCGTCTCAACAATCTTTGCTGCCGCAACCGGTATCGTGGGTGCTTCGGTGACACTGCTCGGCATTATGGCGGGTGCTACGATGTCCCGAGCCGGTTACGACGTAAAATTGGCGGCTGGAACGATAACCGCGGGTGGCACGCTGGGCATTCTGATTCCGCCATCGATTATGTTGATCGTCATGGGTCCCGTGCTGGAAGTCTCGACACTCGATCTGTTCCGAGGCGCGTTCATTCCTGGTGCACTCTTAGCCACTCTCTACTTACTTTACACGCTGGGCCGATGCTGGCTTAACCCAAGTTTGGGGCCCATCCTTGCTGAAGAAGACCAACCGGAAACATCCAGATTTTACGGCGCTGAAGTTGCGTTGATCTGCCTCGGTGTTCTGACCTTGTGCCGTGTCTTTGGCCTTGCCATTGGCGGCGCTTTTGCCGGGCTGATGCCGTTTGGTGGTCTGTTTGTCATGCTGGCTATAATGGCGCTGGCCTATGCCGCTTATCGAAACGTCAGCATTCTTCGGATTGCTGTGCCGATAGCCGTTCTTTTTCATCTTTATATGATCTTTGCTAATGCAGGTGATGGTGGCTTACCGATTTGGTCGATCGTGTTTGCTGCATTCATAATCTTGCTGGCGTATCTGGGCCGACCGATCTATGACAAAGAGCATGGCGGGGACTTTTATTTTTCGAGCCTCTGGGACGAATTCTTTGCGGGTCTAATGCCACCCACCATACTGATTTCATTTGCGTTGGGTTCCATCCTGCTTGGCTTTGCGACACCGGCTGAAGCTGCTGCGATGGGTGCATTTGGTTCTATCCTTTTGTCAATTGGCTATCGTAAATTCACCTTTAAAGGCTTTTTTGACAGCCTGGTTAAAGCGCTGGAAATCACAGTGTTGATCATGTTTCTGGTCGCAGCTTCGAACTTCTTTGGTGCGCAGTTCAGTGCGCTTGGAACACCGAAGATGATGACAGAACTGCTTCTGGGGCTTGAGATGTCGCCGTATATCATTTTGCTATTGGTGATGGCGCTGATCTTTCTGTTGGGCTGGCCTCTGGAATGGGTACCGATTGTTCTGATCGTGGTGCCTATACTGTTGCCGACGGTTGAAGCACTGGCTGTGCATGGCCTGGAGCGCTATGACCTGATGGTCTGGTTCGGAATTCTTGTCGCGGTGAACCTGCAAACCGCCTGGCTGTCGCCGCCGGTAGCACTCTCGGCGTATTTCCTGAAGGGTGTGGTGCCGAATTGGGATTTGAAAGACATCTACCTGGGTATGATGCAGTTCATGTTGGTGCAGCTGGTGGGCTTGATCCTGATCTTTATATTCCCGCAGCTAGTGCTCTGGCTACCTAAAGTGATGAGCGGGTAACGCGTTAGGAGCTGCAATATCGGCCTGCAATATCGGTTTGGCGTGCAGGTAATCTGCACGCCATCGACATAATGCAATTTATTGCGATTTAAATGGTGGGCCGGTAACCACAAAACCTTTCTGAATAACTAAAATATTCGGCTTGTCTTCCAATAAACTTCTAGTGGTTTAAATGCTTAATCATATTCTCGACTACGGTCAGATTATTGTCGCCGACATTGTGCTCTCTGGCGACAACGCACTGATCATTGGTATGGCGGCCGCTGGCCTTGCACCGGAACTGCGCAAGAAAGCGATCATATTCGGTATGGTTATCGCCGCTTTGTTGCGCGTGGTGTTTGCACTAATCGCAACCAAGCTACTCGGTATACCGGGCTTATTACTTGTCGGTGCTTTGTTACTGTTTTGGGTCTGCTGGAGTTTGTACAAAGAGATCAGATCGAACAGTCATGCAAAGGCCGAGGATGAGCTGGAAAATCTAAATGAAGATGGTGCGCCGCGCCGTACACTGAAGCAGGCATTGATAGCTATTACGATTGCCGATGTATCTATGTCGCTCGACAACGTGCTTGCGGTCGCCGCAATTGCTGACGGTGATTCACAAAAACTTGTAATCGGTTTGGGGCTCGCTATTCTTCTGATGGCATTTGCAGCCACCTTAATCATGAAGCTGCTTGCACGTTACCCGTGGATATCATGGTTGGGATTGGTGGTGTTAATGTACGTAGCTCTGGAGATGTTTTATCGCGGTATTTTTGATGAAACCAATGGCATTCTGGCTTACTTGAGGTCTGCTGGATTGATCGGTGGAGTGTCGTAATTACCTTTCGAATAACTCGATAAATAGTTCTTAAAAGAAAGGCCGGCAATATATAAATTGCCGGCCTTTTTTATAGCTGAAATTGTTTTTATATTTGAATCAATTTACGGTAGCAGTACAGAGCTGATGCCGTGAATAATACCGTTGTCAGCTTGAATATCCGGATCTACTATAATAGCGCCACCAATACTCAGTACGTCTCTGGTCAATACAATCGGCTGTGATCCGAACACCATGTCAATGCTGCTGCCATCAAGCGCTATAACCTCGGCTGAGGTCAGTTGTACACCGGTTACATGACCTAATAGCAGGTTACCGAGTGCTGCCGTGTCACTGGTAAAGCCTGCGGCGAGTTGTGTCTGTGCAACGGCGATTGCGGCGTTATTTGGTGCAAATAGCGTAAAGTTACCATCGACGCTATTTAGGGTATCTACCAATCCTGCCTGAGTCACTAAAGCAACCAGAGAACTGTAGTCCGGGTTCGCCGCCAGTACACCAACAATTGAATCAGGCTTCGGTGCGGCTTGTGGCAGAAGTACTGCGTCAATGGCATGCACGACACCATTGGTGGCAGCCAGATCAGCTGCAGTGACAGTCGCGTTGTTTATTTTCAAAGAGTCGCCATCCAGTGTAACAGCCAGTGATCCACCGGTAGCCGAGGTTAGTGAAGTGCCTGCGGCAGCGGTTGCTGCGACCGAGTCAATGGCGTTGCCTTCAACTACATGGTTTAACAATACATCGCGAAGTTGATCTGAGTCCACGCGTAATGCGTTGAATAAGTCGTCGTCAATTGCGGAAAACGCTTCGTTGGTTGGTGCGAATACTGTAAAGCTTCCGTCTTCTGACAAAGTGCTGTCAAGACCCGTCGCAGTAATTACATCAAGTAGAGTGCTGAACTGAGGGTCGTTCGCAATAAGCCCTGCTATAGATTCGGTCGGGGCATTTTCAGCGGTCGTTGGATTTACAGTTTCTGCCGGTGGAGTAAGAATGCTGTCAATGACATGAATGATTCCGTTCGACGCGACGATATCTGAGTTGATCACATTTGCAGTATTAATCTTCAATTGATCCGACTCGAAGGTGATTGCAGCTTGTTTGTCATTGAGCATGGTGATAGGTGTACCAGCCTGTGTAGTCAAGGCACTTGCGTCATTTCTACCGGCAAGCACATGGTAGAGAAGTGTGTCGGTCAATGGTGCTGTGTCATCGAGGAGGTTTGAGAGCCCTTCTTCTCCAAGTGCATCGAATGCACTGTCAGTGGGTGCGAATATCGTATTAATATTGTTCGGGTCAGCTAATACGGCTCTGAGATTTGTCGATTCCAGTGCTTGCAGCAAACGGGTGAAATTACCTGCAGCTTCTGCTGTTGAGATTATATCTACAGGGTCGTTCCCGGTGTCTGCAGTAGTAGCACTGTCTGTAGAACCACTGTCTGTAGAACCAGAATCAGGGCCAGTAAGTACTGCGCTATCGCAAGCGGTCAGTAGAAGACCTATTGTCGCAATAGCAGTTATCGTCAGGGTTCTGAGCATATTAGTTCTGCCTATTAGAATTATTATCTATTAGAATTATGATGGAGCTGCGCTATTCGGTGGATAGCAGTGTGATTAGTCCGAACTGGAATAAGTGTAGTAGACCTGTGTAGAGATACGCGCCGGAGCACTGTAGATTGGTCATTTGTTGTTGTTTTTTATTTTTACACTAGATATCAACTACGGTATATCATTGATTTTAAATAGGATAATGTACAGTTTCCGGTTCGAAAGCATGCGTGTTTGCTCATTCCCGATTTGGTGGATTAAGTGATACTTTTTACACCATGAGTACACTTCACTGTCGCTTCGGCTCGGATACAAAGAGTCCGCTTTTCAGCTGGCTCTAACCAATTCCCGAATAAACAATAAATCTTTTTTTTGAATAAGGGTTCGTGTGGAAGCTTCTGCAAAAATGTTTTCTCTTAAAGGTAAGGTTGCACTTGTTACAGGTGCGACCTCCGGGATTGGTCAGCGTCAGGCAATTGCGTTGTCAGAGGCGGGTGCATCGATCATTGCAGTGGGTCGTAATCAGGATCGGCTGGATGCGCTTGTGAAAGAAATCTCCGGGAATAATATTGCTGCGGCCTATGCTGTGGCCTGTGACCTTGCTACGGCCGATCTTTCAAGCGTCTTTGAAGAGGTGCTCAAAACTACTGGTGGGGTTGATATTCTCTGCAATACAGCAGGAGTGAATCTTCGCGAACCGGCAGATCAGATTACACCGGAGTCTTGGCAGCAGACTTTGTATCTCAATCTTACGGTGCCGTTTTTTCTGGCGCGTGAGTTAGTGCCACTCATGCAACAACGGGGAGGTGGCAAGATTATCAATATCGCCTCGTTACAGTCCGAGCGAGCGTTTCCAAACAGTGCTGCCTACGGTGCGAGCAAAGGTGGCATCGCCCAGCTCACTCGTGCAATGGCGGAAGCCTGGTCTTCAGAAGAGATTTGTTGCAATGCGATAGGACCGGGATTTTTTCCGACAGCGCTTACTGCCAAGGTATTTGATAATCCTGAATTATCTGCCAAAAATGCTGCCCAAACCGCCATTGGCCGCAACGGAGAAATGAAAGACCTTGATGGTATTACCGTGTTTCTGGCATCTTCTGCATCTGACTACATTACCGGTCAGGTCATCTACGTCGATGGTGGTTTTACCGCGAAGTAGGCTTCCAGGTCGGCATTTATCAGTAGATATACCGAGCTCTGGGCCTCATCGTGTATACAGGTCTTCCAATTATTGACCCCAGGTACTATTCCCGCATCTGTTAAGGCATTATTATTCCAGTAGTTATAAATTGGAGACGGCAATGCGCTGGCAGCAAGGTAGAAGAAGCAGAAATATTGAGGATCGTCGCTCGGGTGGTGGCTCTGCTCGTGGTGGTGGTAAGGGTGGCTCGGGCATGGGGCTGCTAATGACGGCGGGTTTGGTGGTCGCCGGATTGGTGTTTGGCGTCAACCCGATGAAGTTAATCAACATGACTGGCGGACTCGGTGGCTTGTCTTCCGGTACGGGCAGCTTGACTGGCTCTGGTGGTGGTGTGCAGTACGATGCCAGCACCAACCAGGAAGATCAGGCCGGACAGTTTGTCTCCTCGATCCTGGGTTATACAGAAGATACCTGGACCGAGATATTCAGGGGTTTTGGTGCGCAGTATCAACCACCGAAGCTGGTTTTGTTTAAAAACGCTGTTAGCTCTGCTTGTGGCACCCAAAGCTCTGCAGCCGGACCGTTTTATTGCCCGGGTGATAAGCAAGTCTACATTGATACTGCTTTCTTTGGCGAGCTGCAAAAGATGGGGGCGGCGGGCGATTTCGCTATGGCTTACGTTATCGGTCATGAGGTAGCTCATCACATTCAGAATCTTGAAGGCACTTCTATGGCAGTGCAACGACGGCAGCGCCAGGTATCCAAGGTTCAGTCTAATCAATTGTCAGTGCTAACTGAGCTGCAGGCAGATTGTTATGCAGGTGTCTGGGCTCACCATACGCAGAAGCGAACAAACTTTCTGGAAGAGGGTGATCTGGAAGAAGGTCTTAATGCAGCGGCACAAATCGGTGATGATACGTTGCTGCGAAAGGCGGGGCGTACACCTCACGAGAGTATGTATACTCATGGTTCTGCTGCGCAAAGACAGCAATGGTTTACAGAAGGTCTGCGCAATGGGGATGTACAGAGATGTAATACCTTCCGTCAGGCGGGTGTAAGCTTCTAAATTTTTACTGTGTTTTGTAGCAATACAGGGCGGCTCATTGAGTCGCCTTTTTTATTGGTGCGCCGAGCATGGCGCGAAGCGCCATGGTTGGCGTTTATAAGTGGTAAGTGAAAGCGAACCACGAAGTGACTTGGAGGTGAAAGTCCTCTGGGAGCCTTGATAACAGGAACCCCTAGCTGAACAGC
>CALIHW010000055.1 GCA_938020525.1 uncultured Granulosicoccaceae bacterium
TCGATAATAGAAGATCACCGGATATAGAACGTCACCGGAACGCTGTGTAGGGCAGTTTCTAAGATCCGGTGGGTTAAAGACGTCCGCTTGATTCAGATACCATACCGTCAATAATGACGGTATTTAAAGCAGATCCAATCAGCCCGAAAGTGAGTGAGCTTTTCGAACGGACTCCGGACAGTGACAAGACGTTGAATTCTGCACATTACCGCAGACACTGTGGTCAAATCACGGGTTGTTGCGCCTACTCTGGAGAACACCAATGACTGTTATCGAAAACATACTGATCGGTAAAGGTGAAGATCTTGTCACTTTGCAACCAAAGTATGCCAATAGACACGGACTAATTGCAGGTGCGACCGGCACCGGCAAAACCATCACCCTACAGGTACTAGCGGAAGGCTTCTCGCACATTGGTGTTCCTGTATTCATGGCAGATGTCAAAGGCGACCTCTCAGGTATAAGCCAGAAAGGCACCGAACACCCGAAGGTGGCCGAGCGCGTTGAAGAAATTGGTATCGACGATTTCGTTTTCGATGATAACTCTTGTGTTTTCTGGGACTTGTTCGGTGAGAAGGGTCACCCTGTTCGAGCAACTATTTCAGACATGGGCCCTACCCTGCTCTCCCAGCTATTGGGTTTAAACGATACACAGACAGGCATCATGACTGTTGTGTTTCGCTTTGCCGATGATGAAGGATTGTTGCTACTGGATCTTAAAGACTTAATCACAACGCTTAAATTCATCGGCGACAACGCCAAACAATTCAAGTCTGAATACGGCAACATCAGTTCTGCATCAGTTGGTGCGATTCACAGACGTTTAATTGAGCTTGAAGAAAGCGGCGCGGATGCTTTTTTTGGTGAGCCTCAGTTAGATCTTTGGGATCTTATGCGTGTTGATTCAAATGGCCACGGAAATATCAATATTCTGGCTGCAGACAAGTTGATGATGAAACCAAAGCTCTATGCAACTTTTTTATTGTGGTTGATATCCGAGCTATTTGAAGATCTGCCGGAAGTCGGTGATCAGGATAAACCACGATTGGTGTTTTTTTTCGATGAAGCGCATCTGTTATTTGAAGATGCTCCCAAAGCACTGGTCGAAAAAGTCGAGATGGTCGTCCGACTGATTCGATCAAAAGGCGTTGGAATTTACTTCATTACCCAGAGTCCAATGGATATTCCGGAGGATGTGCTGGGCCAATTAGGTAACCGAGTGCAACATGCATTACGGGCTTTTACACCAAAAGATAAAAAAGCCGTACGCGCTACCGCTCAAACGATGCGTGAGAACCCGGCTTTTGATTCAGAAACTGCAATCATGGAGCTCGGTGTCGGGGAAGCACTGGTGTCAACTCTTGAGGCAGACGGTATTCCATCCATCGTCGAGCGCACTACAGTGCGACCACCTGTTTCAAGAATAGGTCCGGCGACCGAGTCGGAGCGTGCCAAGGCGATGAAAAGCAGTCCGTTTGCAGGCCGCTACGATACAGAAATTGATCGCGAATCGGCGCATGAAAAACTCAAAGCACGTGTGCAAAAAATTGAAGCTCCGAAACTCAATCAGTTTCCGACAGCGGCCCAAAAAGCCGCTCAGCAGCAGGCATCACAATCAGCGGCGCAGGTAACTGCACAAGCGCCAAAGCCGCGAGGCAGACAACGACAAACCGTGACTGAAGCCCTGACTAAAAGTGTTGTTCGTTCTATCGGTTCAAGCGTCGGTAGACAGATAGGTCGAGGCATACTTGGTGGTATCATGGGCACCCGCCGGCGTTAACAGCGCAGTCTCGTCCAACTAAGAATCCATTAAGAAACAACCCGCATGGCACAGATAAGACTGCGCAATATCAGTCTGGCCTTCGGGCCTGACAAGCTGCTCGACAACGCCGAACTCGTTATTGACTCTGGTGATCGTATAGCGATTCTGGGGCGCAACGGACAAGGCAAGTCGACACTCCTGAAAGTACTCGATGGCGAGATCGAACCTGACGACGGTGAGATAGTCCGGTCAGATGGTGTACGGATCGCCAGATTGCAACAGGAAGTCCCGTCGGGAGAAGATCATCGCACTGTATTTGAAGTTACCGCATCCGGCATCGGTGAGAACGCCGCTGAAGCCTTACGCCAACTCGAAGCAGACGGCTATACCGACATAGAGCTCGAAGGTACCGACATCTGGCGAGCCACCGCAGACATACAAAGCATAATCTCGCGTTTACAACTCGACCCTGAAAGCAAAGTTTCTTCACTTTCAGGCGGACAAAAACGACGCGTGATGTTAGCGCGGGCGCTGGCGGCCCAACCAAATGTGCTGTTGATGGATGAGCCAACTAACCATCTGGATATTGATTCAGTCATCTGGCTGGAAGAATTTTTAAGCAAAATTACTGCAACACTGGTTTTCGTTACACACGATAGAACCCTTATCCGCAAACTCGCGAACAGGATTGTCGATATTGATCGAGGCACACTCACCAGCTGGAACCATCCATATGATAAATTTCTGCAGTTAAGGGCGGAGGCGCTGTCCGCATCAGAAACTGCGGATAAATTGTTTGATAAAAAACTTAAGCAAGAAGAAACCTGGATCAGACAAGGCATTAAAGCCAGACGCACAAGAAACGAAGGCAGAGTCAGAGCGTTAAAAAAGCTGCGTGAAGAACGTTCTCAGAGGCGCGCTCAAATTGGCAAGGCAGAGCTTAATATCCAAACCGAAAGTAAGTCAGGAAAAATCGTTTTCAAGCTGGACAAAATCAGTCACAGCCTCAGTGGCAAACAGCTGATAAAGAACTTTTCCACCACAATCATGCGCGATCACAAGATCGCTATTATCGGTCCGAACGGCAGTGGCAAAACGACTTTACTAAAAGTTATTCTCGGCCAGCTTACACCTGATGAAGGCACCGCATCCCCTGGCACCAACCTTGAAATTGCCTATTTTGATCAACTTCGCAATCAGCTCGATGAAAGCAAGTCTGCAGCTGATAACGTCAGTGAAGGCTCAGATTTCATTGATGTGAATGGAGAACGAAAACACATTATGGGTTACATACAGGAGTTCCTGTTCGACCCTGAACGCGCGCGTGCTCCTATTACCAAGTTATCCGGTGGCGAGCGCAATCGACTTTTACTGGCAAAACTGTTCACCAGACCTGCCAACGTGCTGGTACTCGACGAGCCAACCAATGACCTTGATGTAGAAACACTGGAACTGCTCGAATACACGATACTATCGTTTAAAGGCACCGTACTGATGGTAAGCCACGATCGCGAGTTCATAGATAACATTGCAACCAGCACCATCGTACTCGAAGGTAATGGCAAACTAGCGGAGTATGTTGGAGGCTATACGGACTATCTGACGTTTGCAGGTGAGAAATCTTCTGACATTAAAAACAAAACTCGTGACAAAAGAGGTACACAACCTCCCCCGAAAGAAAAAGCAGCTCCAAAAACTGCTGCCAAGCTAAGCTACAAATTACAAAGAGAGCTCGATCAGTTACCGGTAAAAATAGAAAAACTTGAGGCCAATAAAACTTCCCTTGAAGAACAAATGGCAGATCCTGAAGTTTATAAAAATGCCGACAAGCTTGCAGAAGTTCAAACTCAATACAATGAGTTGCAAACAACACTAGAACAGACCTATTGCCGCTGGGAGGAGCTAGAGGAAATGGCTAATCCTTAAGTCAGCATAATTTGTAAAAGTCGGTATTTGATATGACAGTGGACGCCAGAACTTATCAGAACCTGCTCGTTGTTGGCAGAGTGATCATAGTACCGGTTGCTCGAATATCTGTTTTGGATCAGAGCGTCGCCGTACTGTACTGTGAAAGAGATGAAGTCTAAAGACAATAGGAAAAAGTGTCGTGGCTATTAAAGCCATGACATGAAGAGATTCGATTGTTTGACTAGATCAGATGATCAAGCCGGAAGCATATTGTATTTCTTTAACTCCTTAATCCAACGAGGTGCATTTTTCCTCACTCTCAGTT
>CALIHW010000056.1 GCA_938020525.1 uncultured Granulosicoccaceae bacterium
CAGCTTTAGCAATGACATTGGGAGTTGCAACTGCAACGACTGCGTCGGCTGCAGACGAGCTAACAATCGCGATCGTTAATAACGGTCACATGATCAACATGCAGAAAGTTGCTGAAGCCTACACTGAAGACACGGGTGTGAAGCTTAACTGGGTATCTCTTGAAGAAGGCGTACTGCGTGAGCAGGTAACTTCTGATACCGCGACTGGTGGTGGTCAGTACGACATTATCAACATCGGTATGCAGGAAGCTCCTATCTGGGGTGCTGCTGGCTGGATTGAGCCACTGGAATTCGGTGAAGCTTACGACGTTGACGACATGCTTCCTGCTATGCGCAACGGTCTGTCTCACGAAGGCACTCTGTACGCTGCACCATTCTATGGTGAGTCTTCAATGGTTATGTATCGTAAAGATCTGACAGACGCTGCTGGCGTATCTGTTGCTGACAACGATTCATGGGACAACATCAAAGCTGCTGCAGCTGCGATCCACGATCCGGACAATGGCGTTTATGGTGCATGTCTGCGTGGTAAGCCGGGCTGGGGTGACAACATGGCGTTTATCACCACTGTTGTGAACTCTTTTGGTGGTGCTTGGTTCGATGCGGACTTCAAACCACAGCTTGATTCTAAAGAGTGGAAAGACGCTATCAACTTCTACGTTGATCTTCTGGGTAACTACGGACCTCCTGGTTCTGAAGGTAACTCTTTCAACGAAATCCTTGCACTTTATAACGAAGGCAAGTGTGGCATGTGGATCGACGCTACAATCGCTGCATCCTTCCTTGAAGTTGACGGTGTAGCTTACGCACAGTCTCCGAATGCTGGTAACCCTGTCGGTGCTAACTGGCTTTGGGCATGGGCGATGGCTGTTCCAGCTGGATCACCCAATGCTGAAGAGTCTATGAAGTTCATCGAGTGGGCGACCTCTAAAGACTACATCAAAGCGGTTGCTGATCACCCTGAATTTGGTTGGGGTTCAGTTCCAACTGGTACACGTGCATCAACTTACGCATACCCTGAGTTCAAAGAAGCTGCTGCATTTGCTGACGCTGAAATGGCTGCTATCGAATCAGCTGCTCCAGAAGCAACTGATCTGAAGCCATACGTTGGCGTACAGTTTGCTGCTATCCCTGAGTTCCCAGAGGTAGGTAGCGCGGTTGCTCAGGAAATGGCTGCGGCTCTTTCTGGCGCCAAGTCAGTTGATGATGCACTTGCAGCTTCACAGGAAGCAGCTGATGCAATCATGAGAGAAGCTGGATACTACTAGTACCTAGTAGAACTTGTAGTAATAGAAGGCCCGGTGGTAATTCTCCGGGCCTTTTTAATACTAAAAACGCGTTTTGTCGCGTTTGCCTAACGGTTTGCCTGTCGTTAGTTGTCAGGAATCGTCTATATATAATAATCCTCCGCTCCATATAACCCCGTAGGGTAGTAGGAAGCCATGGCCAAACGAAAGATACCTCGTCTATTACAGACCCCGGCTGTTGTGCTGCTGTTGCTCTGGATGCTCATACCGCTCGGTATGACGCTTTATTTTTCGTTCATTCGATACGTACTAAATAATTTACGCAGACCTGAATGGACGACACCAAGCTTTAGCAACTGGCGCGGTTTCGGTAACTACGAATACGTTTTATTTCACGCCAAAGATTTCTGGTTTGCAGTGCAGAACAGCCTCTTCATTGTTGGCTGTATTCTCGTCGGCACTGTCTTATTAGGATTAGCCCTTGCGATGTTGGTTAATCGTTCTTTCCGCGGGCGAGGAATAGTCCGTGTATTGCTTATCTCACCATTCTTTGTGATGCCTGCAGTAAATGCCGTGCTGTGGATCAATATGATTCTCGATCCGGTTCTGGGTTTGAACGGACTTGCCGTGGGAGGCATAAATAATATTGTCAATGGACTGCGAGATTTCCCTTTGCTTGGTTCATTCTTCTCCTTATGGCCGGAATTTGAGCCTGTTTCTTTTCGTGCCACACAAACGTCAGCCTACGCAGTAATTATGATGGTGACCTGGCAATGGACACCTTTTGCCGTACTAATCTTCATGACTTCTTTGCAGTCTGAAGATGAGCAGCAAAAAGAAGCAGCGATTCTTGATGGCGCAAATGCATGGTCACGTTTTCGCAATCTGACGCTTCCGCATCTGGCAAGACCGATTGCGATCGTAGTGATGATTCAGTCAATTTTTCACTTGTCGCTGTACGCCGAGATTGAAATCACCAGTCGCGGTAACGGAAACAAAAACCTGCCGTATCTCATTGGTGAGTTCACATCGAATAACATCGGTGCTGCCAGTGCAGCCGGTATTTTCGCCGTAATTTTAGCGAACATCGTAGCGATCTTTCTGCTGCGGATGGTCGGCAAGAACTTGATGGACTAACTATGGCTGCAGTCGCTCAACAATCAAGATTTGGCAGCGTATTCTGGACCGTGCTTGCATGGGTAGTTGCGTTGATATTTTTCTTTCCAATTTTCTGGATGGTTTTCACCAGTTTCAAAACAGATGCGGATGCAGTTAAGCCGGAACATTTGTTTCTGTTTACACCAACACTTGAAAACTATCTCAATATGACGGAGAACTATGACTATTGGCGGTTTGCCAAGAACTCCGCAATAACTGCCACTTTCGCGACTTTATTCGCTCTGTTTGTAGGGGTGCCGTGTGCCTATGCGATGGCTTTTAATCCAAGCCGTCACACCAAAGATATATTGGTTTGGATGTTGTCAACGAAGATGCTTCCTGCGGCAGCTGTACTTTATCCGATGACATTTTTAACCAAGAACTTTCTACAGATCTTTGATACGCACTTCCTGATTGTTCTGGTGCTCTGTCTTATTAATCTACCAATTGCGATATGGATGCTTTTTACTTATTTTAAGGAAATACCCAAGGAGATTATTGAAGCAGGCAAGATGGACGGTGTAAGTACCTGGGGCGAGATCAAAGACATTCTGATACCTCTCGCGTGGGGTGGTGTTGCGTCAACTGCGCTTTTAACTTTTATATTCTGCTGGAACGAGGCTTACTGGACTGTTCGTCTTACCACGACTGAAGCTGCCACGTTGTCCAAGTTGATCGAGGGTAACCGTGCACCCGAGGGTTTGTTTTTCGGCAGACTATCGGCTGTATCAACCGCTGCGGTAGGTCCGATTGTTGTTCTTGGTTGGTTCTGTCAGAAACAGCTGGTTCGTGGCCTGACCTTTGGAGCTGTAAAGTGAGACTTCGGGCTACTTGTATTTTTTGTATGCCACTGGGCTGTGTGAATAATTTGCCAGCATGCAAAAGTGCTATAGGTGCGTGTTAGGTTCATGTCGATTATTGAACCAGAAATAGAAAAGGTTGATCGAAGCACGACATCGATACGTTACCTTGAGCATGGATGGCCAAGTGATTTGTGTCGCTGGCATGCTCATGAAGAGTATGAACTTCACCTGATCGTTGAGACACGTGGTAAAGCGTTTGTCGGTGATCATATTGGCGAATTTAAAGCGGGTGATCTGTTTATGACAGGACCCAATTTGCCACACAACTGGATTACCGACCAGGTTTGGTCAAAGCCACTGGATGTTCGTGACATGTTGATTCAGTTCAGTCATGAGAGCGTTGAAAAGCTAGCTGAAGGTTTTCCGGAGTTTTCACGGGTATTGAACATGTTGCAGCTTGCACAGTCCGGTATTTTCTTTGAAGGCTTCAACCCGACCTTTGCGCGAGGTCACATGGAGTCCATTCGCGAAAATACCGGCGCTGAGCGTATTCTGGCTTTTGTAAGGTTTCTGGTTCGCCTTAACGAGCACGCGGAAAAGAAAACACTATCGATTACAAAGCTCATTCAACCTGAGGGTGGCAGCAAGCAAGCTCGTATTGCTGAAGTAGTTGATTACGTTACTGAACATTTTCGCGATGATTTCTCAGTTGCCCAGGCAGCGGAAATGGCCAACATGACTGAAATTACCTTCAGCAGAAACTTTCAATCTGTCACCGGGCATAGCTTTATCGATTTTTTAAATCGGATTCGAATAGGCCAGGCATGTGGGATGCTCTATGCATCAGACAATCAAATTACATCTATCGCACAGGAAGTCGGGTATCGAAACCTTGCAAATTTTAATAGACATTTTCAGAGACTCAGAAGTATGACGCCATCTGAATATCGCGAAACAGCTCGCAAAGACCTGGTTCCAAAACGAGTGTCCCTACTATGAGTGGTGCGCAAATTGGTGATGCCGTTGGCAACGGTGTAGATGAAAATTCGATAACAAAAACCAGTTACGATCGAACGTCCTGTCAGATTGGTGTTGTCCATATAGGCTTTGGTGCGTTTCATCGTGCACACCAGGCTGTTTATCTCGACGACTACATGCAAGAGTCCGGTGATTTGCGGTGGGGTATAGCTGCGGTAAATCTGCGCGGCTCTGAAGCTCACCACTTCAAACTGGTTGAAGAAGATATTGAACGTCACGACGGGTACTTTTTAAAGACGTACACACCCGATGCTGAAGTGAGTCGGCGACGTGTACGTAGTCATGTGCGATTTTCTGACTGGAGTGTGGCACGGGACGAGTGTGAATCCCTTCTCTCACTGCCAACAGTCCATGTGGTTACTATTACAGTGACTGAAAGTGGTTATTACACAGACCCGAACGGCCAGCTAAATTACGAAGATCCGACAATTAAGGCAGAGATTCTTGGTGACGCCTGTGACAGCGTGTATGCATATTTGCGTAGCTCCCTTGCCCGGCGTGTAGCAAGCACGGGTGCGCCTTTGACCATAGCGTGTTGTGACAACATTCGTCAGAACGGCAAGATGTTGCAAAACAATCTGCTCGCCTACCTGAAAGCCTGCAAAGATAATGATCTGGCTCAGTGGGTTGAGAGCAACGTTGCTTTCCCATGTTCAATGGTGGATCGCATTACCCCACGCAGTCCTAAAGAACTGAGTGCTGAGTTTACCGAGCTGGTAGGGCAGTCTGTTACATCACCTATCATGGCCGAGGATTTTGCGCAGTGGGTTTTACAATCCACTGCAGCGGCAGAAATGCCTGCGTTAGAACAAGTGGGTGTGACTGTAACAGCTGATGTTGACCCCTATGAAGAAACTAAAATCAGAGTGCTAAACGGCGGGCATACTGCCCTGGCGTACCTTGCAGCACTTGAAGGTGTGGAAACATTCGATGCAGCGATGCGCGTTCCTCATCTGTTGGAGCACTTTGAGAATTTTGAAAAGCAGGAAGTCCTTAAGGCACTAACGCTCGATCTTCCTTTTTCAAAAACAGACTATCTACATGAAATTGCACAGCGCTTCGGCAACGCAGCAATCGGTGACACCGTTGCAAGGATCTGTGCTGATGGAATGGCAAAGTTTCCTATCTTCATACGACCGACGCTTGAAGGTTGTTTGAAGCAGGGCATAATGCCGATTTACGCTATTCGCAGCATCGCAAGCTGGTATGTTTTTGCGCTGCATGTTGATAAAGGCAACATAGGGTTTGAATATGTTGAGCCCGGTTGGAGTGAGTTACAGGCAATGTTGAGGACAGAAGAGTTCCTCACCAATAAACAGCTGTGGGGCGAATTGCCAACTCTCTACCCGGAATTTGCTGAAACGTTACAGCGAGAAATTGTTGATATGGAGTCAAAATGGCCAGTCTGACGCTGCGCGATGTGCGCAAAAGCTATGGTGACACTCAAGTCATCCACGGTGTTGATCTCGACATCGACGATGGTGAGTTTGTTGTCTTTGTCGGGCCATCCGGTTGCGGAAAGTCGACTCTGCTGAGAATGATCGCCGGGCTGGAAGAAATTTCCGGCGGTACCGTTGCTATCGGTGACACCGTAGTCAACGAAGTTGCTGCATCGAAGCGCGGTGTGTCGATGGTATTCCAGACATATGCACTGTATCCGCACATGACCGTATACAAGAATATGGCTTTCGGGTTAAAGCAGATCAAAACACCGAAGAAAGAAATCAAAGAGCGTGTCACGGCAGCGGCAGAGATACTGCAGATAACAGACTATCTTGATCGTACACCGCGTAATCTCTCTGGTGGTCAACGCCAGCGTGTTGCGATTGGACGTGCCATTGTTCGTGATCCTGAAGTATTCCTGTTTGACGAACCACTCTCAAACCTTGATGCCGCGTTGCGTGTGCAAACACGTAAAGAAATTGCGCGCCTTCACCAGCGACTTGAAACTACCATGATCTACGTTACACACGATCAAGTAGAGGCGATGACCCTGGCTGACAAAATCGTAGTTTTAAGAGATGGCATCATTGAGCAGGTTGGATCCCCGATTGATCTATACGAACGCCCTGATAACGCCTTTGTTGCACAGTTTATCGGTAGCCCGAAAATGAATTTCTTCGGCCCTGGTGATCTGACTGCAAACGCTGGTGCAATGCTTGGTAAAGATATTCCAGGT
>CALIHW010000057.1 GCA_938020525.1 uncultured Granulosicoccaceae bacterium
TATCGGCGCTGGAATGTCTGTTTGAGGCTTGTGGTGATACGAGATTTCATTGTGAGCATTTACGACTTATTGCGCAGTAATATCTCACCGTGTCGCTCATTCCAATTATGCTGCTGAACCAACTTGTTCAGCAGACTCTAATTAAAACCTCAGCATAAGCTGACTTAAACTGTTGGCTAATTAGCATTAGTTCTTGCATGGCTACTGAGTAAACACAGCAAATAAATTTCTATATTTGCTTTTTCTCTATTAAAGAAAATATTTATAAAGAAAACATTTAAGGAAACAAAATGTCTAAGAAAGTTGCATTCATCGGGTTAGGGGTTATGGGGTATCCGATGGCAGGTCACCTGGCGAGTGCCGGTCATACAGTTTCTGTCTTTAATCGAACAAAAGCCAAAGCACAGAAATGGGCTGCAGAGCATAAAGGTACGGCCTGTGATACTCCTCGAGAAGCGGCAAGCGGTGCTGATATAGTCATGATGTGTGTCGGCAACGATGATGACATTCGCTCTGTTGTTTACGGTGATGATGGTGTGTTGTCCGGTATCGCTAAAGGTGCGATTCTTGTCGACCACACAACTGCTTCTGCAATAATTGCGCATGAGCTGGCTAAAGAATGTGCTGATAAAAATGTGGGCTTTGTCGATGCCCCTGTTTCGGGTGGTCAGGCGGGTGCTGAAAACGGAGCACTTGCCATTATGTGCGGCGGTGATCAAAAAACGTTTGATGCGGTTTCCGATACGCTTGCAGCTTATGGAAAGAACATCGCTCTTATAGGTGATACCGGAGCCGGCCAGCTAACCAAAATGGTGAATCAGATATGTATAGCCGGTCTGGTACAGGCATTGGCCGAGGGCGTTAACTTTGCCCAGGCTGCAAATCTTGATGTAGAGAAAGTCATGGGGGTCGTCGGTGGCGGGGCCGCTCAGTCATGGCAGTTGAATAATCGTTACGAGACCATGGCTAAAGACGAGTTCGACTTTGGCTTTGCGGTTGACTGGATGCGTAAGGATCTTTCTATTGTTCTAAATGAGGCGCGCAATAATGGCGCTTCTGTGCCAGTGACAGCAATGGTTGACCAGTATTATGCAGATGTACAAAAAATGGGCGGCAACCGTTGGGATACTTCCAGCCTGATTGCGAGGCTGAAGAAATTCGGCTGAGAAACTTAACCATGATTCGGCTTTGCAGCTCGTTCACAGATGTTGATGGTTGCCTGTCGGTCTGACGCTGCTGTATGCCGCTATTCCTCAGAGAAGTTATGGACCATAGTAGACTGACAGTTAGCAATGAAGCGCGCCAAACGGTGTGCAGCGCAGTGTTTGAGGAGAGTGGTGCACGCTTGTTGTATGTTCGTGCAAAATCGATTTGGTACTGTGACTATCCGCCTAGCGACATTGAACTGCCTATGCAGGTGTGCGTATTCGGAGCTTGATGCAGATATGACGTATCTGCATCGCCATGATGACGATTCTGCAGTTGCCTGGATCATCTCGCTGCTGCAAACTGTACGATTGATATCAAAGCTTGTATCAAAAACGATACAGGTCACAGACAGGAATTGAATGTCCGAAAACAATCCGCTGGTAAGGTTCAAGAACGTTCAAAAGAGTTACGACGGGAAGATTCTTGTCGTAAAGGATTTAAATCTCGATGTAGAAACCGGAGAGTTTCTCACTATGCTTGGGCCATCAGGCTCCGGCAAAACCACCTGCCTGATGATGCTGGCGGGCTTCGAGCCCGCAACGCATGGCGAAATCTATCTAAACGAACGGCCGATCAACAACGTACCACCGCACAAACGCGGCATTGGTATGGTGTTCCAGAATTACGCACTGTTCCCGCATATGACAGTGGCGGAGAATCTCGCCTTTCCACTTGAAGTGCGCAAGATGTCCAAATCGGAACGCGAACAGCGCGTGAAGCGTGCACTGGACATGGTGCAGCTCGGTGAGTTTGGTAATCGTCGTCCGGCGCAACTCTCTGGCGGGCAACAGCAGCGTGTCGCAGTTGCACGCGCGCTGGTATTTGATCCTGAGCTTGTTCTGATGGATGAGCCGTTGGGTGCACTGGATAAGAACCTGCGCGAGCAGATGCAATACGAGATCAAGCACATCCATGAAAATCTGGGTGTCACAGTAGTGTACGTAACCCACGATCAATCTGAAGCGCTCACCATGTCTAACCGAATTGCGGTTTTCAATGACGGCGTTATTCAACAGCTTGCACCCCCGGATGATTTGTATGAGCGTCCGGATAATGCATTTGTTGCGCAGTTTATCGGTGAGAATAACAAGCTACGCGGAAGTGTTGCAGACATAGATGGTGAATATTGCGTAGTACAGACAACCGAAGGTGTGCCTATCTATGCAATGGCAGTCAATGTGTCGCAGCGTGGTGATGAGTCCACTTTGTCGTTAAGACCGGAGCGAGTTGTTGTTAACCCCGAGCCCGGTTCTGTACCCAATATTTTCGATGCCGAGGTGCTTGAGCTTATCTATCTTGGCGATCACATTCGTACCAGAGTAGCTTTGCTGGGCCGTGATGATTTTATTATTAAAGTGCCTAATTCAGCCGACCATGCTTTTCTGCGCGAGGGTGAAATCGTATCAGTAGGCTGGCTGCAACAGGATTGTAGAGCGCTTGATGCGTGAAGCTGACAATCTAATTTTAGAAAATTCTAATTTTAGAAAACTGTTGCATCGTTCAGGTGCGGTGTAGCGGGAATATGTAAAGATTTGCCTTAATTATATTTAAGGCTGGTTTGTTGTTATAGAGTTGTTGTTTAACGTGTCGGGTAGAACTACCCGAACTTAATGTAAGCCGGATTTTCCGGATTTTTTTGAAAACGAGGATAATTGCAATGAAAAAAGTAACCACATTGCTTGCTGCCGGTCTTGCCGCAGCTGTAGGTGTTGCTAACGCTGCTGAAACTATTACTGTTGTTTCCTGGGGTGGTGCTTACACCAAGTCACAGGTTGAGGCGTACCATAAGCCGTGGATGGCAGCGACTGGTAACACAGTTGTTTCAGAAGACTACAACGGTGGCCTTTCAGAGGTGAAAGCACAGGTTGAAGCTGGCAACGTAAAGTGGGATCTTATCGACGTTGAACTTTCAGACGCCATTCGTGGTTGTGATGAAGGTCTGCTTGAAGAGATCAACATTGATGACTTCCCGGCTGGTGCTGACGGTACTCCAGCGGCGGACGACTTCCTTCCTGGTACTTACACAGACTGTGCAGTTGCCAACATCGTATGGTCAACTATCTTTGCCTATGACTCTTCCAAGATGGAAAATGGTCCGTCAACCATCGCTGACTTCTTTGATACTGCCAATTTCCCGGGTAAGCGCGGGCTTCGCAAAAACCCTAAAGCTAATCTTGAAATGGCATTGATGGCTGATGGTGTTGCTGCTGATGAAGTCTACAGCGTACTTGAAACAGAAGAAGGCATTGAGCGTGCATTCGCAAAGCTTGATTCAATCAAAGGCGATGTTGTCTGGTGGGAAGCAGGCGCACAACCTCCACAGCTTCTGGCTGATGGTGAAGTTGCAATGACTACTGCATACAACGGTCGTATCTTCAACGCTGTTGCTTCAGAAGATAAGCCTTTTGAAATTGTTTGGGATGGTCAGATCTGGGATCTCGATCTTTGGGTTATGCCTAAAGGTGCGCCGAACAAGGAAGCTGCTATGGAGTTCATGAAGTACTCAACTGGTACTGAAGCACTGGCAGCACAGGCAAGCTGGATCTCTTACGGTCCTGCGCGCAAGTCATCTTCTCCTCTTGTTGGTTCTTTCCACAACAAACCTGAGCTTGAGATGGCAGGTCACATGCCTACTGCTCCGGATAACTTGAAAAATGCACTTCAGAACAACTTTGATTTCTGGGCAGATAATCAGGATCAGCTGAACGAACAGTTCAACGCCTGGCTTGCTCAATAAGCTGCTGTTAAAAGTTCGCCCCGGAGATTCTCTCCGGGGCGTTTTTATTTAATGATTTCTAATAGGGTTAGGCAGCCGGGTAATTTATGACCTCAACCGCCGATGTCATCGACGACAAACTCCTGCAAAAGCGTCTTGATAAGGCGATGTTCAACCGCAGGCTTAGAGCTTTTTTGTTGGTGCTGCCAATCCTGCTGTTTCTGTTAGTCGTATTTATTATCCCTATTGGATACTTTCTGTTTCAGGGTGTCTACGACAAAACTTTTTCTTCTATCATGCCGCAGACGACAGAAATACTGTCTGAGTGGGATGCGACTTCCGAGCCAACAGAGGAAATGTTCGCAGCCCTCGCCGTTGACATGGTAGTCGCCAGGGAAAACAAAACCATAGGTAAAGTGGCAACGCGAGTTAACAGGGACCTGCCTGGGACTCGATCGTTGTTTACTTCGACTGCGCGCAAAGTGAGCAAGCTTGAAGCGCCGTTTAAAGAAAGTATTCCGGACGTTAAAGACAAATGGAATGATATTGAAGTCTGGCAGGCGATGAAAACCGCCTCGCGAAAATTTACACCTGGTTACTATGCTGCAGCGCTTGATCTAAAGCTTAAGAGTGACGGATCTATTGTCCGACAAGACGAAAAGCGGCGTATTCATATGATCCTAATGAAGCGCACCCTGCAAATTTCTTTTCTGGTGACGGTATTTTGCCTGTTACTGGGTTACCCAATTGCGTATCTGTTGGCCACCTTGCCGACAAAAACATCAAACCTTTTGCTCATTTTGGTGCTGCTGCCGTTCTGGACCTCGATTCTGGTGCGCACAACGGCATGGATCGCTATGCTGCAGGCGCAGGGTGTCGTAAATGATCTGCTGGTGTTCTTTGGTATTACAGCAGACGATGCACGTTTCTCACTGATTTATAACAAGCTCGGCACATTGATCGCGATGACGCATATCCTGTTGCCTTTCATGATTCTGCCGTTGTACTCGGTGATGAAGGGCATACCACCGAGCTATGTGCGTGCGGCAAAAAGCCTGGGTGCTACAAACTGGACAGCGTTCTGGCGGATCTATGCACCACAAACCATTCCGGGTTTAGGTGCCGGTGCGATTCTGGTATTCATTGTCGCCATCGGCTACTACATTACGCCAGCCTTGGTCGGTGGTCAGGAAGGCACGATGATTTCCAACACCATCGATGGCCATATGCGGCAATCACTTAACTGGAATCTTGCAGCCGCTCTGGCCGGTGTGTTGATGATTGTCGTGTTGTTTCTCTATTGGCTCTATGACCGCATTGTTGGCATAGACAACATGAAGCTCGGGTGAGTGCACTGCAACATTCAAACGATACAAATGAGTCGATCAATCAAAGTGCTTAGGTCATGAATATGTTCATACATGTGGTTCAGTGCGCGGGTTTTTTAAGGAGTTCCGGGCGCACTTTCATTGACGCCCCTGCGGGAGTTTGTCATTCGGTCCGTGGCTGCGTTACAGCTCTTGAAAAGGGAACAGCCATTTCCTGCGAGCCAAGCCTTGCCACGAACCGAATGACAAGCTCTCATTCGCACCGTTTAAACGTTACAGTACACTGATATGGCACTTCCAGCATATGCAGGGTGGGGTGAGCGAGTCTGGTACTACGCCTTTCGCTTCATTTGTTTTTTGATCTTTGTATTTTTGATCTCACCGATTCTTATCGTCTTGCCGTTGAGTTTCAATGTCGAGCCGTACTTTTCTTTTACACCGGGGATGCTTTCAGGTGATCCGGATGCGTACTCGTTAAGATGGTACAAAGATATTCTCACAAACGGCATGGCCAACCCTGAGGCGACAACCGGCTGGTGGGCAGATGTCTGGAACAACGCGCAGTGGGTTAGATCCATGCGCAACAGTTTCTTTATCGGTTTCTTTGCGACCCTGATCGCGACAGCGCTTGGTACGATGGCAGCCGTTGGATTAAGTCGCTCTGAGATGCCATTTAAGAAAAAGATCATGGCATTTTTAATCTCGCCACTGATCGTGCCACTGGTGGTAACCGCTGCGGGTACATTCAGAGCCTTTAGTGAGCTTGGTCTTGCCTACACTCATTTGGGGGTTATTCTGGCTCATGCCATTCTCGGCATTCCGTTTGTGATTATTACCGTGACTGCGACGCTTGTGGGCTTTGATAACAGTCTGGTGCAGGCGTCCTACAGCATGGGGGCAACGCCGCTTAAAACTTTTTTTCGGGTTCAGCTACCTTTGATTTTACCCGGTGTAATTTCCGGTGCGCTCTTCGCTTTCGTGACCTCCTTTGATGAAGTCGTGGTGGTAATAGCCATGGCATCGGTCGAGCAGCGCACCATCCCGCGGCAGATGTTTTCCGGTATCCGGGAACAGATTTCTCCTACCATTCTGGCGGTAGCTACTATCCTCGTTATTATCTCAATAGCGTTGCTGGCAACGCTTGAAATGATCCGCCGTCGCGGTGAAAGACTCCGTGGTGTGACGGCGACGTAGTTTAGTAACGGAAGCGTTGAGCAAAGGCGTGGTTTAGTCGTTTTCGGAACATCGTGCAGATTCGTTTTTAACGACGATGCATCTGAAATACTGCTGGGTGTTTTGTAGCAGGAGCCTGTGGGCGATCCCAAAAATTCAAGATGACTTTATGAAAGCGTATTCCCTGTTTTCGCTGGCGCGTAACGCCATGTCATATCATCGTAACTGGCAGCAGGCGTGGCGTAGTCCCGACCCGAAATCCAAGTACGATGTAGTGATTATCGGTGGTGGCGGCCACGGTCTGGCGACGGCCTACTATCTGGCTACTCAATGCGGCATTAGTAATGTTGCCGTCATTGAAAAGGGCTGGCTCGGCGGTGGTAACACCGGTCGTAATACCACGATTGTGCGCTCTAACTACCTGCTCGATGCATCTGCCGGTATGTACGAACATGCAATGAAATTGTGGGAAGGTTTATCGCAAGAGCTTAACTACAACGTGATGTTCTCGCAGCGTGGTCTATTGCATCTGGCACACAGTGTTCACGATATGCAGGAGATCGGTCGTCGCGGCAACGCCATTCACCTTAATGGCATCGACTCTGAATTTCTAACACCTGAGCAGGTGAAGGAAATGCTGCCAATTATCAACTTGAATTGTCGTTACCCGGTGATGGGTGGCTTGTTGCAAAAGCGTGGTGGTACCGCGCGTCATGATGCGGTGGCATGGGGTTATGCACGCGGTGCAGATGCAGCGGGCGTTGATATTATTCAAAACTGTGAAGTGACTGGTGTCAGAGTTGAAAACAATACCGTGGTTGGTGTTGAAACCAGTCGTGGGTTTATCGGTGCGGGTAAAGTCGGTTCAGTTGCAGCAGGGCATAGTAGTGTTATCGCAGAGATGGCGGGTTTCAAGATGCCGCTTGAGTGCTATCCACTGCAGGCACTGGTATCTGAACCTATTAAACCAATCATTGATTGTGTTGTGATGTCGAATGGTATACACGTTTATGTCAGCCAGTCTGACAAAGGCGAGCTGGTTGTAGGTTCAGGTTCTGATGCTTACAATTCCTATTCACAGAGAGGCAGCTTTGATCTTATCGAGCATACTGTTGGGCCATTGTGCGAATTATTCCCGTTGTTCTCTCGGTTACGGATGCTCAGACAATGGGCGGGTATTGTTGATGTTACAGTTGATCGTTCACCAATACTTTCAAAGACACCGGTTAAGAACCTCTACTTCAACTGCGGTTGGGGAACTGGCGGTTTTAAAGCGACACCTGGCAGCGGTCATGCATTTGCACATTCAATTGCTGCGGGCGAAATGAATAAAATTGCTGCACCTTTCTCAATAGATCGATTTAATACCGGCGCCCTCATCGACGAAGGTGCAGCAGCAGCGGTGGCTCACTAATGTTTATAATAAACTGCCCTTACTGCGGTGACCGTGACCAGACAGAATTTTCCTGCCATGGTGAAGCGCACATACCACGCCCGACCGAAACTGCAAAGATGACGGATGATGAGTGGGGTGAGTATGTTTTCTTTCGTACCAATCCTAAAGGTTATCACCGTGAGCGATGGTTGCACGATCATGGGTGCAGGCGCTGGTTTAATGCGCTGCGACATACCGTAACCGATGAGTTTGTAGCAACTTATAAAATTGAAGATCCGAGGCCGCCGATTCCGGGTGAAGGGGGACGGTCATGAGTCAGCCGCAAAGACTATCTGCCGGTGGCAGTATTGATCGCAGCAAGCTATTGTCTTTTATGTTTGATGGCAGGCAATACACGGGCTATCAAGGCGACACTCTTGCATCGGCTCTGTTAGCCAACGGTGTGCGATTGATGGGTCGCAGTTTCAAGTATCACAGGCCGCGCGGTGCTATCGCCGCAGGCTCCGAAGAGCCTAATGCCCTGGTGCAGCTTGAAACCGGTGCTTATACGGAGCCGAATACTCGGGCAACCTGTATAGAGTTGTACGACGGCTTGGTGGCAAAGTCGCAGAATCGCTGGCCGAACCTTGAATTTGATGTAGGTGCGGTGAACTCACTGGTAGCGCGTTTTCTACCGGCCGGGTTTTACTACAAAACTTTTATGTGGCCCGCATCAATGTGGATGACTTATGAAAAGTTTATTCGTAAAGCCGCGGGCCTGGGTGTAAGCCCGGTAGATGATGATCCGGATGTTTACCACGGAACCTATGCACACTGCGATGTACTGGTAATTGGTGGTGGGCCTGCGGGCATTGCAGCGGCTACTGCTGCGGCAAATGGCGGTGCGCGGATCATATTGCTTGATGAAGGTAATGATTTTGGTGGCGGGCTACTGGGTACTTCTGACAATGCAGCCTCTACAAGCTACATTGATGGTGCGCTGCAAGTGTTGGAACAAAACGACAACGTTCGTTTGCTAAGCCGTACAACTGCAACCGGCTACTACGACTACAACTACATTACAGCACTTGAGAAAGTCACTGATCATCTTGGTCCGGCTAATGGTGGAGATGCTCCAAGACAACGATTCTGGAAAATCCGTGCAAAGCAGGTGGTGATTGCTGCGGGTTCCATTGAGCGACCGCTGATATTCGCAGACAACGATCGCCCGGGTGTGATGCTTGCCAACGCAGTTGGAACATACATCAATCGCTATGGTGTATTGCCGGGTAATGATGTTGTGGTTTTTACCAATAACGATAGTGCTTATCAGGTGGCGCTTGATGCCGCTGCAGCAGGTGCTACCGTGACCACTGTCGATACCCGTCGCAATGTATCGTCAGAGCTTAAGTCAAAGCTTGAACAGAACAACATTCGTTTATTTGAAGGTCATGCCATCAGTTCTGTGCAGGGTAGCAAGGGTGTTGAGTCTGTGCGTATTATGCAGCTCTCTGAAGATGGAGAATCTGTGCAGGGACAGGCATGGGAAATAGTCTGTACTTGTGTAGCTACTTCCGGTGGCTGGACGCCGTCGTGTCATATGTTTAGTCAGAGTGGTGGCAAGTTAAAGTACGACGAATCTATTGCGGGCTTTATTCCTGATCCGTCAAAAGCCAAAGTATCGAGTCCAAATTTCTCGGCTGGCGCATGCAACGGTAGTTTTACAACACATGCATGCATTGAGCAGGGAATCGCCGCCGGAGCAAAGGCAGCCGCTGCAGTTGGTAAGACTGCATCTGCGTCAAGTGTGAATGCATTTGCAGTTAGTGAAATTGCACAAGGCGCAATTGCGCCACTATGGCTGGTGCCGACGGTACATCCGGTGGGTGAAGGCAAGGCCAAACACTTTCACGATTTTCAAAATGATGTGACTGCCGCAGATATCCATCTGGCCGCCAGAGAAGGGTTCGTCTCTGTTGAGCACCTGAAGCGTTATACCACCACGGGTATGGCAACTGATCAGGGCAAAACTTCAAATCTTAATGCATTGGCGATCATGGCGAATATTCAGGGGGTATCGATCCCAGAGGTAGGTACAACCACTTTTCGTCCTCCTTACACGCCTTTAACGTTTGGTGCAGTCGGTGGACAGGAATCGCGTGAGCTTTTTATACAAGAGCGTAAAACACCCATGCATGAGCACCATGTAGCTAATGGTGCTGTGTTTGAAGACGTTGGTGACTGGAAACGTCCCTGGTATTTTCCGCAGGCAGGTGAAGATATGCATGCCGCCGTGCAGCGTGAAACTCTGGCAGTTCGTGAGTCTGTAGGAATGCTCGACGCCTCAACGCTTGGCAAAATTGATATACAAGGCAAAGATGCCGTCAAGCTGCTTGAAATGGTCTACACCAATAACTGGCAAAAGCTTGCTATTGGTTCTTGTCGATATGGTTTGATGTTAAACGAACACGGGATGATCTTTGACGATGGTGTAACCACCAGGCTAGGTGAAAACCACTTTCATATGACTACCACTACCGGTGGTGCCGCCCGTGTGATGAGCTGGCTTGAAGAGTGGTTGCAGACAGAATGGCCGGAGTGGGAAGTCTACTGCACCAGTGTTACGGAACAGTGGGCGGTGATGGCTATCAATGGACCGAATGCACGTGATCTGTTGCAGGAGTTGACAGATATCGATGTATCCAAAGAGTCGTTTCCGTTTATGACCATGCGTGAAGGCAGTGTCGCAGGAGTTCCGGCGAGAGTCTACAGGATTAGTTTTACCGGTGAATTGTCTTATGAGATTAACGTGCCTGCACGTTATGGCAGGCATCTGATAGAAGCATTGACAGAAGCCGGTAAGAAATATGATCTTGTACCTTACGGCACAGAGGCAATGCACGTGCTGCGTGCTGAAAAAGGTTTCATCATTGTTGGTCAGGATACAGACGGCACTGTCACACCACATGATATGGATATGGACTGGATTGTCTCGAAAACGAAAGAGGAGTACCTCGGTAACCGTGCTCAGGTACGGGTCGATACAAAGCGCGACAAACGACCGCAGCTGATCGGATTGTTAACAGAAGACCCGACAGTGGTATTGCCGGAAGGGGCGCATATTGTTGCAGAGGTGCTGGATAAGCCTCCCATGCCAACTATTGGTCATGTCACCTCAAGTTATATGAGTCCTAATGCCGGGCGGTCTATTGCACTGGCTGTGCTTCAGGATGGTATTAATCGTAAGGGTGAGACAGTATCGCTTGCTATGATGGATGGTTCAGTGCATCAGGCACTGGTCACTGATACCGTGTTTGTCGATAAGGAAGGAGTGCGTGTTCGTGGATAATCCTGTGATAGCTACTCCTTTAAATGCGGCAAAAATTGATACAGACGGACTAACCGTCGCAGAGCTTGGTCATACCAGTAAGGTCAACCTGCGTGGTGACTTTTCAAGCTCGACTGTCAATAATGCGCTGACTACATTGCTTGGAATGGAAAGCACGCTTGCTCCCAATGCATTTGTTAGTAACGGTGCCTCTACCTTGTTCTGGTTAGGGCCGAATGAGCGCCTGATTTATACAGACAGTGATCCGGAGACCATCGCCAGTCAATGGCGTGATCAGGTCGGAACCGGTGCGGTTGATGTAAGTGACTACTCTACTGTATTGAGACTGAGCGGACCGAAAGTCCGTGATGTTATTGTAAGTGGCGCACCTTTTGATGTGCATCCCGACGAATTTAAAGTAGGCCAGTGTGCGCAGACCCGGTTTGGCAATGCATCTATTTTGTTATCCAATCATGCTGAAACACCTGTTTTTCAAATGCAGGTGCGATGGAGCTTTGCGGAGTATGCATTTGAGTACATCAAGCGAGTTGCTAACTACGTGTGATAAGCTCCGCAATCAGAGGGCTGACCGGTATGGTGAAACTGACAGTGGTAAACAGTCTGGATAATACGCAGGTGATTTATGATCTTAGCTTCAACTGATTTACGCTTCATGCACTCGCCAATGCGAATTGTTGCACCAATTATCCTGATAGTTTCAGTGCTGGCTGGTTGCACTTTTCAGTTCGAGCCGAAAGATGCAACGGTGGAAGAGACTAAAATCATTCCACTCGGTTCGGTCAGTCCGGAATTGGACCACTCCTCAGAGTCACCTGTCTGTGAAGTTGCAGCTCAACGTATTGCCGACAATATTCAGATTGGAATGGCACAGAAGGATGTCAGGCGCCTGGTTGGCCAGCCACGTCTTGTTCTCCCGGGCACGTGGTATTGGTCGCGTGGATTTTCCAAGGAGGGTTTGCCGCTCGTAAGATTTAAAACCAGTCGCGCAGACAATACTGTCACTGTTGCTTCATTTTCTGTTGATTCCAGCGCCTGCTGACACGAGTAGCAATCTGCAGGAATAGCACGGATTTATCTGGTGTTAGTTTTTATTCTCTGACGTGAGTCAGCCGTTAATATGGTTTTCCAGCGCAGCCAGGCCTTCATCAAGATTCCGGCGACCGAAGCCAAGTCTGAAATGATTATCCGGTGTGCTACATACATAGTTCAGACTGATAAATCGAACCAGGCAGTAGTAATACTCCACTTTTTTCTACCAGGTTTTTTGTAAATTGCTCTACACCGTCTGTACCTTTGTAACGTGGAAAAGCCATACATGAACCGTCTGGCCGCTGCCAGTCAAACAGATCAGCATGACGGTCAAAAAATGCATCCCACTTGGGCAGGTTTTCATCAACGATGGCACATGTGCGTGCAAGCAACTTGTCTCGATGCCGTAGTGCTATTTTTGTTAAGCGCTCGCTCGGCCCAGAATTACAGATAGACAGATAGTGTTTAAGTCTTTCCATAGCAGAGACAATCGCTTTATCTTTACAGGCAATCCAGCCAACTCTTAAACCAGGTAAACCATAGGACTTGGACATTACATTGAGCGATAACCCGCGCTCATAAACATCGGCAACAAATGGCAAGTGCCTGGTGCCTGTTTCACCGAGACCATTGAATATTTCATCGTGCAAGATATAGATGCCGTGCTTTCTACAGAGATCTATCAGCGCGTTGTATCGGTCTGGCGGTAGTATTGCACCAGTCGGGTTGTGTGGAAAATTTATAGTAATCAGTTTGGTGTTTGGTTTAATTGCCGCCGCCACTCTGTCTATGTCAAGAGACCACTTGTGTGATTGATTATTTGGTGGATCAAGTGGTGCCCCGCTGGTGCTGCAGATTGATAGAGGCAGTGATTCATGCGATTGATAATTTGGTGTTACCACAATCGCATGGCTGTCTTTATCCAGTATGACTGAATTGGCAGCAAATATTCCTTCGCTGGCGCCGGCAAAGCATAAAATTTCATGCCGGCTACAGGTGGTAAAAGTACTGGCAATCTCATCGCGTACATCCGGTGCGCCAAATGTTTCGGTATAGCCAAGCCACATGTCATCAAATTCGGCTCGCTCTTCTGGAGTGGCATAAGACAGTAAATCCTGCAGAGACATGCTTTCTGCATCGGATGCTGTCATATGGTATTTCGCCTTGAACTCCCATTTAGAGAAATGGGTTTCGAGGCGAAAATCGGGCAGGGTCATTGGGTGAGCTCCGTATTGCGGTTCATGCAATTGTACCGTGATTAAGGGCTTAATCACGGTTAACCGCGCGGAATAGCCGGGGTAGTGAAGCTCGCATATATTCGTACTGTGAAAGAGATGAAGTCTAAAGACAATAGGAAAAAGTGTCGTGGCTATTAAA
>CALIHW010000058.1 GCA_938020525.1 uncultured Granulosicoccaceae bacterium
TCTACTGCGAAAGCGATCTTTTGGCCAGCTATTACGATCGATATCGTTAAATATGAATAACTATTCGCCTCAATCGATCGAAATATCTGACTCAAAATCTCACTTTCTCGCTACGACCCTCATTCTCGGACAAGCTCCTAGATAATTTTCTTCATATCAGACATGTGGCCGCGAAGTGTCGCACCAATGGCCTCAACCGGATGAGACCGAATTTCTTCATTGACTTCAATTAACCGGGCATTGTCGACACCACCATCATTAAGTTGTAACCCGGCACCGATTACATCGGTTTTTATGTTCTTCATAAAATCACCGAGTAGCGGGACACACGCGTGATTGTATAAGTAGCAGCCATACTCTGCTGTATCTGAAATAGTGGAGTTCATTTCAAATAACTTCTTGCGTGCAATGGTGTTGGCAATCAACGGTGTTTCATGCAGAGATTCGTAGTACGCGGAGTCTGCAATGATGCCGGCTGCGGTCATGGTTTCAAAAGCGAGTTCAACACCTGCCTTAACCATTGCTACCATCAGGATTCCGTTATCAAAATACTCCTGCTCTGATATCTCGACATCACCCGCCGGAGTTTTCTCGAACGCTGTTTCTGCAGTGTCTGCACGCCAGCCGAGCAGTTCTTTATCATCGTTAGCCCAGTCAGCCATCATGGTGGCAGAGAAATGGCCGGTCATGATGTCGTCCTGATGCTTGTTGTAGAGTGGGCGCATAATGTCTTTCATCTCTTCTGCAAGCTCAAACGCTTTTATTTTTGCAGGGTTTGAAAGGCGATCCATCATATTGGTTACACCACCGTACTTGAGTGCTTCTGTAACGGTTTCCCAACCGTACTGGATCAACTTGGATGCATACCCTGCATCTATGCCTTCTTCGATCATTTTGTCGAAACAAAGCAGTGATCCCGTCTGCAGCATGCCGCAAAGTATTGTCTGCTCACCCATCAGGTCAGACTTAACTTCTGCAATAAATGATGACATCAGTACACCCGCCTTATGACCGCCCGTACCTACTGCATAAGCTTTAGCTATTGCCAGACCTTCGCCATTGGGGTCGTTATCTTCGTGTACAGCTATTAAGGTCGGGACGCCGAAGCCACGCACGTACTCGGCGCGTACTTCAGAGCCCGGACACTTTGGCGCTACCATGATGACGGTCAGATCATCACGTATCTTCATACCTTCTTCAACAATGTTGAAACCGTGCGAGTAGGAGAGACATGCGCCTTTTTTCATTAGTGGCATTACGGCATTGACAACAGCAGTGTGTTGTTTGTCTGGAGTTAAATTCAGAACAACATCTGCTGTAGGAATAAGCTCTTCGTAAGTACCAACGGTGAATCCGTTTTCAGTAGCGTTCTTCCAGGACTGGCGCTGTTCCTTTATAGCGGCGTCACGCAGTGTGTACGACACGTCAAGGCCACTATCGCGCAGGTTCAAGCCCTGATTTAGGCCTTGTGCGCCACAGCCGATGACGACCATTTTTTTGCCTTTGAGCGCCTCAACTCCATCGCCGAACTCATCAAGGTGCATGAAGCGGCATTTGCCAAGTTGTTCCAGCTGCTCGCGCAGCGACAAGGAGTTGAAATAATTCTCGGACATGGCGCTTCTCTGTTCTGGAGTGGTGGTGTGCGGAGCCAGTAGAACTGGCCGTCTACAATTCAACTGCAGTGTAACCAACGGGCAGTATGTCGTAAATTGCAATAAACGCAACGTTACATATCAATTTATGCAACGATCTGTTGTATGCTGTGAGGAATATGAACGTACGCTCCCTTGCTCACTTCCTCTCTTTAGCGGATCACCTGCATTACGGCCAAGCTAGTGTTGCCTGCAATATCAGCATTTCTGCTCTGTCGCGTAGCATTAGGCAGCTTGAAGAAGAGGTAGGGGTGCGGTTATTTGATCGCGATAACCGGGCAGTTGCTTTAACGCATAAAGGGCAGAAATTTCTGCAGTACGCAAAAACCGCGACTCAACAATGGCGGGTGATATGTAACGAGCTGAAAGACGACCACGATGACTTACAGGGTGAGATCAGCCTATATTGTTCAGTAACGGCCAGCCACAGTATCCTGTTTGATTTGCTAAACCGATTTCGACCTGATTATCCGGGTATCGAAATAAAGCTGCACACAGGTGACCCGGAGCTTGCTATCGGCAGAGTGGTCGCAGGCCACGAAGAGATCGCGATTGCAGCTTTACCCGATACACCTCCGCGCGGCGTGATATTTAGCGCGCTAACAGAATCGCCGTTGGTTTTTATTTCGGCAAAAGAGTCTGATAGATCAATGCCCAGGCTCTACGCTGGTAATAAGCAACAGTGGGCGGATATACCGATGATTCTGTCTGAGGGTGGAATTGCCCGCACCCGGGTTAACAAATGGTTTAGAGATATGGGAGTCAGCCCTCGAATCTATGCGCAGGTCGCGGGTAATGAGGCAATCGTCAGTATGGTAAGTCTCGGGCTCGGGGTAGGCGTGGTGCCTAAAATTGTGCTCGATAACAGTCTGCTGGCTGATAAAATCAACATCATTGATGTACATCCGAAGCTCGCACCTTATAACGTCGGGTTAGTTGTATTAAAAAGGAATCTTGATAACCCGCTGGTCAGTGCTTTCTGGCAGATTGGCGCTACAGGTTCATAGCAGCCATGAAACGCCGTCGTTATGATCGTCACTGTTGTCTAACCGGCTTGTTTGATTGGAGTTTGAAAGAGTCACAATGAATACGCAGAGTCAGTCTTTTCCCGCGATCGCCCTCGCACTGGGTTATAGCGGTGTTATTCCGTTTGTAGTGCTTGCTGTCTGTATTGCACTAGGGTTTGATCTGAATGCTCTTGGGATAACAGATGCAAATGGCAAATTAATTAGTTATGGCGCAGTGATAATCAGCTTTATTGGAGCTGTTCATTGGGGGGTTGCAATGCACACAAGCGGCAGTAAACAGAATTTACTGTTTATCTACAGTGTTATTCCAGCACTTGTTGCGTGGGTGTGGATGTTTTTTAATGACAGGGCAGCGCTTTTTGGTATGGGGCTGACAGTTGCAGCAATGCTGTTTGTTGACCGGCAGTTGCTCTCAGATTCTGTACCTCGGGGATACCTTAAAATGCGCTTACACCTAACTGTTGTGGTGGCCGGCTGCCTGTTGCTTGCTGCGCTACGGGTAACAATTGTTTAGTGGGTTAGTCTTGTAACAAGACAGGTAATATAACAAGACAGCTGGCAAGAGCGCAGGAATCCGTTATCCAGATATCTTGTATGTCTCTACAATGTGACCTGTAACCTTGCAAAGTGGACTCAGCAGCATGAAACAATCAGATTCTGCGGAACGAGACTATCAACGTATCGAACATGCTATGCGCTTCGTTGCTGCAAACTACAGGGATCAGCCAGATTTGGCAGAGATCGCCTCTGCGGTTCATTTGAGTGAGGCGCATTTTCAACGCTTGTTCAAACGCTGGGCGGGTGTTTCACCGAAACAGTTCTTACAGTACCTGACGCTGGAACATGCAAGGCATTGTCTGCGCTCAGATATGAGTGTGGTTGATGCCTCGCTCGATAGTGGCTTGTCTGCACCAGCCCGGCTGAATGAGTTGTTCGTGCGGCTTGAGTCCGTAACACCGGCCGAGTACAAGCAACAAGGTAAGGGCATTGTTGTTGAATACGGGTACCATCAAACTGCCTTTGGTCTCTGTCTAATCGGGGTAACAGAGCGGGGGTTATCGGGTTTGGAATTTTGCCTGTCCCATGAAAAAGATAAGGCACTTGAGGGTATGGCTTTGCGCTTGCCTGCTGCCACCTATCAGCACAATCCACAGCGAACCGTAGAGTTCTTTGAGTTGATTTTCCAGACCGAACAACGCCAATCAGAACAACGCCAGCCTCAACTACAAATACGTTCAGGCCAAAAGACCGAACCATCATTGTCTCTACTGGTCAAGGGTACCCCGTTTCAGATAAAGGTCTGGGAGGCGCTACTCAGGATTCCTGCAGGTCGTCGCATCAGCTACAAGCAACTCGCAGAATCTGTAGATAAGCCCGGTGCGAGTCGTGCCGTGGGGAGTGCAGTTGGAAGAAACCCGGTGGCAGTGTTGATACCGTGCCACCGTGTGATTCGGGAAGACGGAATGCTCGGTGGCTATCACTGGGGACTGGAACGCAAATTAGCGCTGCTCGGGAGTGAATCAGTGGGTCGGATAAGCAGCGCAGGGGCTTCCGGGGAACGGCTTGTGCTATAACTAGGGTATCTAATTCTATCCTAGCCTGGATTTTTCATCAGGCGACTAGCAAATGTTGGCGAAATGCTATGTATACAGTTCCGAACTACTTTTTTAGCACCTTAATTCAAAATAGCAGTGTGTCTATTCGACGCCAGAAGAAAATCTGGCGTCACATCCTCATGAATAATCCAGGCTAGGTTTCGGGCTACAGGCAAGCTATTACAATCTCTGATCGCCCAATCCAATTTGTTCTGCAGCTGGCCTCGATAGTATTTGTCGCTGTCGTCAGTGCTGTGCTGTTGTGGCTGCAACCGTTTCCGGTTTTGCACGACTATCCTGAGTGGATGTACCAGGGCCACATTGCCTGGTCGCTTGTCTCTGGTGCGCCCGATTTTGCAGGATTCTATGAGTTGGTAACGGTGCCAGTACCTAATGCCATTACGCAAGTGGCAATTGCGTTCCTGAATACTGTTGTGTCACCAGTGTTAGCTGGAAAGATCTGGCTGGCGGTATATCTGGTATTGGCACTTGTTGTTGCAGTTGTTGGAAGCCGAAAGTTTCAATTTGCAGGCGCTTTACAATTCATTTTTCTGCTCACAATTGCATTTGGACCGGGCTTCTTTAATGGCTATATCAACTTTCAGTTCGGGTTGATTTTTTTTGCGCTGTTCATTGTTACTGACTCAAAGCGCAGTATCGCAGGTGTGTTTCTTTTTTCATTGCTGATTTATTTCTCACATGCATCTGTGTTTGCAGGTTTTGTGATTTACGTGATTGTTTCCGAGTTATTCAGTCAACGCAGGGTAACGGCGCTTCTTGCATTGCTACCGAGCCTGTTAATGTTGTGTTGGTACACTGTTACGAAAATGCAGCAGGATGGCCAATTCCTTAACAGTGTTGGGTCATTGTTCGAGTGGCTACAGTACAAGATTTATACAATGGCGAAGCAAGGGCCTTTCCATAACTTTATCCTGCCTGATGGTCAAAGCTTCCTTGCCGACCTTCATGCTATTTACATGGCAGGCTTTGCCATCAACTTTCTGATTGCGGTGGTAATAGGATGTTGGTTGCTAAGCATTGCGTGGAGTTTTCAATATAGTCGTGAGGTAGCCAGCCGTAATGGTGTCTATGCGCTCATAGTGACGGTGGGTATTTTGCTGGTCATGTGGCTTCTCGCCGGTGTCAACACGTTTGGTGTGGTGAATCTTGGTGAGCGCTTTCTTATTGTCGCCCTGATGCTTTTGCTGTTGCAGATAGAAATGCCGCGATGGCAGGCTTGTGCGTGGTCAGTGTTGTGTGCAGCAGCAGGTCTTTTAACGTTGTTCTCTCTATTAAGCCTTAGCAGAAATACAGAAAGCTATGCGGTGGAGAGAAGTGCTGATTCCACAGAATTAGCCAACTTTGTTGATGATATTTACAGTAATAGTCGGCACAAATATTTTAATCATCGGCTGTTTATTTACGCCAACCTTGGGCAGTATCTGCTAGAGCCTGGCCAGTTTGAGAAACCACTGCCAGTGGATCATGAAACCAGCATTGTGCGGATGCGTACGAGTGAATAAGATCATGTCATCAGAAAGCCATCGTAATTAAACAGCCAACGTAGTTAAACAACCATCGTAGTTAAACAATATGAGACCAGAAGACAGCCACAAAATCGGCCACAAAATCGGCCAGAAGAAAGATCAGAAAGCCTGCATAGATGCACTTCGAACCAAGCACAGAAAGCTTCGTCGTGAACTGCATGGTGGGGCACTACAGGACCACGCAAAAAAGCTGAATTCATTAGTCGGTGAATTGCCTGAGTATCAGGCAGCAAATCATATTGCAGCGTATATCGCTATTCTTGGTGAAATCAGTGTAGAGCTGATCATACAAAATGGTTGTCGTGAAGGTAAAACCTTCTACCTTCCGATCTTGCGCGGCGATGCAATGGGGTTCGCACCCTGGCATCCGGAAATTCCACTATTAAAAAAGAAGTTCGGGCTGCTAGAGCCTGACTGCCCGGAGTCAGACTGGATTGACGCAGCCGATCTTGATCTGGTGCTGACACCGCTGGTGGTGTTTGATGCTGCTTGCAATAGAATCGGGCAGGGTGGTGGTTACTACGACCGGACATTTGAATTCACCCGAACTACAGACAAACCTCTATTGATTGGTGTGGCTCATGAAAGCCAGCGGGAAAACTCCCTTACTCCGCAACCCTGGGATATCCCACTGGATAAAATCCTTACTGAGAGATCTGTTTATCATTCGAACGTGTAGTTCCAGCCGTGAAATTCGTGTTCATCTTTGTTAGTTCACGTTAGTATCTACTCTTCCCAGCCGTAGTGGTGGAACAGCTCTTCATCTTTCTTTATTGATTTTATTGTGATTACCTCGGTACCGGTTAACTCACAATTCGGTTTGAAGCTGTGATTTATAAATCGGTAGTCGTTGGTAACACGCAGACCTTTTTTGTCAGTCAGCCACAGAACGTAGGTGCCGTCCTTTTTGGTTGGCCGGCCGAGCAGCGGGCCAAGAACAACGCCCTTTTTAATCTTCTTTGCGGCAAACATACCCTTGCCGTGGGTTTTACTGGCTTTGACGTAAACCAGATCAGTTGGTACGCCATCTACTATTGTGTGTTCTGATTTCTTGGCAGATTTCTTTTTATGCTTTTTGCCAGGTTTCTTTTTGGCTTTGTCTTCTTTTTTGTTTTCTTTTTTTTGGGTTTTTGCCATGATTGATTCTCCGTAATGAGGGATAGGTTTTGTCTTGTCTTAATTGTAGCTTATTGTCATTCCGTCGTAAGCAGCTTCAACGTTAGCGGGTAACTGTGCGTTGATGGATTCGTAGTCTATGTCTACATGCATATTGGTAAGTATGGCGCGTTTCGGTTTTATCTTGTCGATGAAATTAAGGGACTCTTCCACGTTCATGTGTGTCGGGTGGGGAGTATCCCGTAGTGCGTCAATGATAAGGGTGTCTACATCATTGAGTGCCGCGATGCTGTTGGAGTCGGTTACTGTTTTAACATCTGGCATATATACCAGGTTGTTAATTCGAAAACCCAGCGCAGTTATGTCTCCATGGTTAACCACAAAAGGCAGGGCAGTGATGGTACCACCTGCACCGTTAATACTGACGCTCTCACCAGCGTTGATTCGATGCTCTTCACAGATGGCGGGATAGCTGCTGCCTTCGGACTGTGTAAAGCAATAGCCGAACGCCTGCATGATGTAGCTCGATGTCGAGTCGTCGATATAGACGTTTACCTTTTCTTTGTGGGCAATCGCGAGTTGACGCAGATCGTCGAGGCCAAAAATATGATCTGCGTGTTCGTGTGTCAGCAATACTGCATCCAGATAGGTGACCTCGGCACTTAGTAATTGCTCACGCATGTCTGGCCCTGTGTCAATCAGGACAGATGTCTTGCCCTCGTTACTGATCTGCTCCACCAGCATTGAACAGCGGCGTCTGCGGTTTCTCGGGTTCTGTGGATCGCATGCGCCCCAGTTGTTGCCAATGCGAGGTACTCCACCGGATGAGCCGGTACCCAGCAGTGTGAATTGCGTCTTCTTTTTCATGCGCGGAGTATATCTGACCGGTGAAATCCGGGGGGTAAAACTTACCCGGTGAAAACTACCGGTTTTGAAAAATATCCATTAGTCCCTAATGTTAGCTTCGTGGGTAAAAGCCCAATCTCGTTTGGCTATACGCAACGTTTATATCAACGCTAATCATTGGAGAGTTAAAATGAATATAAAGAGTTTATTTACACCCGATATCACATGCGGGAAAAGTATCGATAGACGGTTTGTCCCGGCCTGGCTGTTAGTGATTGCATTGATGATCTCATCAAGTGTGATTTCCGGCAGGGCAATGGCATTAGAGGTGCCAGATTTTGAAAAACTGGTGAATGAACAAGGTAGTGCAGTGGTAAAGGTTTCTGTCACTGGTAAAGCACGATCAGGAGCCACACCTCCTGGATTTGATATGGAGCAGTTACCCGAGCAATTTCGACGGTACTTTGAAAACCTGCCACAGCAGCCTGAAAGACAGCCCAGCGCCGGATTTGGCTCAGGCTTTGTCATCTCTGAAGATGGTTATATTGTGACCAATGCTCATGTCGTCGACGACGCTACTGAGATTTCTGTCGCACTGCCAGATCGAAGAGAGTTTGTCGCAACACTTGTCGGTAGTGATGAGCGCAGTGACATTGCCTTGTTAAAAGTAGATGCATCCGGTCTTCCGGTATTGCAACTGGGTGATTCAGATAATCTCAATGTGGGTCAATGGGTACTGGCAATTGGATCACCATTCGGATTTGAATACACGGCTACACAAGGCATCGTGTCAGCTGTATCGAGAAGTCTGCCAGACGGAAATTATGTGCCGTTCATTCAAACTGATGCGGCAGTTAATCCGGGTAATTCCGGCGGACCGTTGTTTGATACCAACGGCCACGTTATTGGTGTGAATTCGCAAATCTTCTCGCGTTCGGGTGGTTATATGGGATTGTCATTTGCTATACCGGTAAATGTTGTCAAGTCTGTTGTCGAACAATTAAAAGATACGGGTTATGTCAGTCGCGGTTGGCTGGGTGTGTTGATTCAGAATGTTGATCGAAATCTTGCTGAATCATTTGGCCTTGACCGTCCGATCGGTGCTCTTGTTTCAAAAGTTACCGAGCAAAGCCCGGCTGCCAAAGCGGGAGTGCAAACGGGAGACATTATCCTTTCATTTAACGGTGTTGAAATAGAGCGCTCTTCAAATCTTCCGCCATTGGTGGGACTGGTACCTGCCGGATCTGAAGCCGAGATGGAAGTCCTGCGCAAAGGTGAAAGAGTAACACTGCCAGTTACTATCGCTGAACTTGAAGATACGCAAGCCAGGCCTGTGAAGACCTCGTTTGAAGATGAACAAGGTGAGTCGAAGCTTGGCCTGGTGGTGTCAGACTTAACTGGCGAGCAACAAGCTGAAGTTGGTGCTGGGGTTATGGTGCAGCAGGTCCAACCTTCCGGACCTGCTGCAGAAGCGGGTGTTCAACAAGGAGATATAGTTATTTCTTTCAATCACACAGATATCAGCTCTGTAGAGCAGTTTGCGGAACTTGTTAGTGAAGCGCCTGTCGGCAAACCGTTACCATTACTGATTCAACGTGGTGACTCGCCCTTATATTCTGCGCTTACATTGCAGTAATCTGCAGTGCTGTAAAACGGTGCAATAAACTTAACCGTAGCTGTATGAGATAGCTGAGTGTAACTGTGCAGTTACATTTGTAGTCGGACAAGGTGAGGGGGTAGTTTTTACCCCCTCACTCTACTTGAGATTTTCCACGTAGACTATAGGTTAAGGTTATGTGTGCAATTTTGAGTAAATCATGCAAGAAAGCACTTCGGAAGACTTACCGGTGAGCAAGAGCGTCGCACCGTTCAGTGCCGACCACGGAGTTAATCCGGGTTGGGGTATACATGAAGAGCGGCCAGCGATTCCTTCGTTTAATGGTGTCGCTGAGATAGCTAAACTGGCAGTGATGTTTACGCTCTGGTCTCGAGTTGAAAGTTTCCTCTATGATGAAGTTGGAATTCAACCTTTGTCTTCTGCCAAGGAAGAAAAAAAACACCGCGCCGTATTACTTGAGTCAGAAACCTATTTAACAGCGCTACTATGTTTGCTGAATAATGATCACTACAGTGCTGGTGGTCTTGTCGATGCAATGGTCGGTGTTGACGCCAGTGCAGATCAACGTGGCAATGCACGAAAGCGCATACTGAACAGAACACTTCCTATCGTTGGTGATCACTATGGGCTAATCGACTACAGCGAGCGGCATATGGGTAATTCAATGGAGTACAGTATTTGTCGCAGTGAGAGGCTGGTTGAATTTGCCGAAACTCATCTGGTGACATCCATTAGCCAGATGCTGGATCTCACCGGCAATACACAAAAGAAGACGGCTTCAGCAACACGCAAAGCCACGAGTGCTAAAAACAAGACGTCTACAGTAAGAGCCAAAGCGATGCCTTCTGACAAAGCGATCGCCAGCAAAGCCATCACCAGCAAAGCAGTCGCCAGCAAAGCAGTTGGTCGTAAAGCAGGCTCTAAAGCGGTTACGGCAGCTGATAAAACAAGAGCTGCAAGTAGCAGGGGGACAAAATGAACCTTTATAAGTCAATCAACGTTGTATTGTTTTTTATATTGTGCGGTATAACTTCTGTAGCTGCTGCTGACGTCGTTATATATTCGGAGGGTTCTCAACATAAGCTTTACCTCTCTGGGGGTACAACATTAACTGTACGGTTCTCAAACGGCCTGCCAGCACATATTGCGTCTGATGGGTGGGACGCAAATGCAAATGCCGATGGTAATCAGGTTGTTGTTGTAAATAAACTGGCGACTTACTGGGTTAAGCCAGCCTACGGTAGCGGAAGAATCAGGGTTACCGTACCAATTCAGTTTTATCTGACATCCTGGGATGTTAAAGCTCTTGAAAAAGAGCTTGAAAGACTAGGGGTGAAGGTCAAGCCCAAGCCGTTATCAAAACCGGGGCCGAAGCCCGGGCCAGTTATATCGGGATAGACCAGTTATATCGGGATAGCACCGGTTATATCGGGATAGCACCGGTTATATAGGGATACACCGGTTATATCGGGCTAACGCGGGCTAAGAATTTTAGCGCTGGTATTGTCGGCAATAACACCGGTTGTCTCGGGATAGCGCGCAGTTATCGCGAGGCCGCACAGATATCTCCGGACAACATCTTTGATGGCTCGCAACAGCCCGGATTAAGCGCTACAATTTCGCCTCACTTGACCGGCTGCTGTGCCGATGCGATTAGCATTCGCGCGTTGTACAGCCTGGTTAATACCGCTTATCAGTTCCGGGAATTCAATGTCAGGTTTGCTGCGATCCGCACTCGCTTCGGTTTTACTGTTTTTATTTTTGCCGGCAACATCGATTGCACAATGTGCAGTTGGTGACGAAGTCTGTTTGCAGACAACCGAATCCTCCCAGCGAGATGAATCTCAAAATCTTGGCTCAGCTGATGAAGTCACCACAGAGACTTTCACCGATGAACAGGCGGATCTGGTGGCGCAGATCACCCGCAATCTGAAGCGCCGCAGGCTCACGCGCCCGGTTGGCGATAATGCGCTCGAGCAAATACAGCGCTTACAGGTGATCCATCCTCTGCATGACTACTCAGTCAACGGCTCAAGGTACATCGCCAGAATCATGATGGTTCTCGGCAGGAGAGCGTTGCGCGACAGTGACCCGAAGCTTGCAGATTACCGCTTACAGCAGGCGTTAAAATTTGATCCGAGTGTGAGCAGACGAGCTGAATTGGCACAAGGTATCGCCAGGCTGAATAACAATTCTGCTGTGCCGGCACCGCAACCGGAAAGCTCTCCGGAAGCCGAGCAGCCGGTTCTAGAGTCCGGTGTGGCCTCACAAGAGAAAGCACCAGAAGATCAACGACAAAAACCACAAGAAGATGAGCAACTCCAGCGGCAAGCAGAGCCTCTGCCTGATGATCCTGCTCATCTGGCTTTGGAGAATGTTCCGTTTAAAGGTGTTGTCACCACAGAGACATTTACGCAAGAACAAGCTGAGCTTGTCGCGGGAATTACCAGTGATTTAAAACTTCGCAGGCTGCACGAACCAGTCGGCAGTAATGCGATAGACAAAATTCAGCGTTTGAGAGAACTGCATCCTGCTCATGATTATTCAGTCAACGGGATAAAATATGTAGCAAGAATTCTGATGGTGCTTGGCAGGCAGTCTTTGCGTAAGGGCGACCTTGAGCTTGCCAGCCGTCACATGCTAAAAGCGATACAGATTGATCCGCAGGTGAGTCGTCAGGATGAGCTTAAAACGGCAATCGCTAGTGCTGCCAGAGATGCAGCCAAAGACGCGGCCAAAGACGCTACCAGAGACCGTGAGTCTGAGCGGAATACCAAAGCATTGTCTGAACAAACAACTTCACTAACCAGCTATCTTGAAAGTGACTCTACAAAATCACGCCAGACACTGCCGCCAGTTGATATCGATTTTGTAGCACCTGTTATGGTGGCATTACCCGCTGGTAGTTTCTTAATGGGTAGTGAAGATGGTGAAGCTGACGAACGGCCAGTGCATAATGTGGTTGTTGAAGCATTTAGTATGTCTAAACATGAAGTAACGGTAGAGCAGTATCAGGTGTTTGCACTGGCAACAGGAAGGTTAGCACCTCAGTATTTGCCGCAGGAGCGCAATCTGCCTGTCACCAATGTGAGTTGGCATGATGCAATAGCCTATGCTGACTGGCTTAGTATAAAGACGCAAAAGCTGTTCAGATTACCCACTGAATCAGAATGGGAATATGCGGCCCGTGCCGGTACCACAACAAAGTACTTTACCGGTGACACGCTGGTGAATGCAGCCAACTGCGCTGGTTGTGGTGGTCAGTGGGCCGGCAAATCGGTCGCACCTGTAGGCAGCTTTGATCCGAATGAGTTTGGTTTGTATGATATGCATGGCAACGTTTGGGAATGGGTTCAGGATTGCTGGACACCTAACTACAATCATCGAACAGAAAGTGCCGTTGCAGTTGAGTTAAATGAGTGCCAGCATCGAGTGTTGCGTGGCGGCTCCTGGTATCACGATGCCAGTCGCGCGAGTGTCAGCTACCGTGGCAACGAAAAAACCCACCACAGAGATAGCGGAGTCGGTTTTAGAGTTGTCTACGAAGGGTTGTAGTTACCCGCCTGTGTGGCGTATTGTGTAATGCCATGCTGCTCTCATAGAAGTATCTGAAGTATGAGATATGTGGAGTGGGAGATTTCTCGTTTGGGGGATATCTCGTTTGGGGAATATCTGGCCTGGGAGATTTTGGCGTGAAGGAAAAACTATTGATATTCATCTCACTGCTTTTTGTTATTGTTGTTGCAGTGGGTTGGGTGAAAAACATCCTTAAACTCACGCAATGCGACTTCATTGCCCCGGTCAAGTGTGAGGTGATTCATCTGATTGGTCTGTTTCCACCGGTGGGTGCGGTAACAGGTTGGGTTGATATCGAAGAGAACAGTCAAGAGTAGTCCTCTTCAACGCACGCAGGCTGGTTCACAAGGCTCTTAGGAAATCGAACATTTGCGACGGTTCAATGGTGTGTTTACTCAATAGTGCGCCAGCGTGACAAACTAACCGTACTGGAAGTACATGGAGTGTCTTCTACATGGCGTCAATTCACTCGGACTCTACCACTAGTCACCTGCCAGACAAAATTCTGCAAGTATGGTGTCTGGAGAATTCTTCACGATCCCTGCTTCAGCAGGTCCATACATCCTTGCAGTCCCGTCTGGCAGAGGCAAAAAAACAGTCTTGTGCTGATCTTCAGCTACTTGACTGGTCTTTAAATCCGCCAACAAAAGAATATCAAGCCGAGCAAGTTGTAAACTCTCACGGATCGCTCCCACACTTGCCGTTGCTCATCGTTGTGGATGAGAATCTGGATTTAGCTGCTTGTCTGTTAACTGCCAGGCACATTGATATCTCCTGCTGCGAGATTATCTATAAACATGAATTACGAACCACAGTATTAGAAGTAAGAATCAACAAGCTGTTGCTCGCTACCAATCGACTCGCTACTACTGTACCAGCCACAACTACGGGGGCCGATAATGAGCTCGCTACTGAACTGACGGAAGATATAAAGGTTTCGGAAAATTTCAAAACCGAGACCATTCTTCAGACGGTGATGAAGCATTCTAATGACTGGATGGTGGTTAAGAGTCTTGATAATCGCTTCCTGTATGTTAGCGGGAAATTTTGTCGTGCCTATGGCAAGACTCATGATCAGATTATAGGAAAAAATGATCTGGAACTAGGCACGCCGCCGGAGCTGGTATTCGGTAAACCTGGCGCTGACTGGAAGGGGTACTGGGCTCTGGATAAAGAGGTAACCGATAGCGGTATTCCCGTGCACAGCTCGCCTCTGTTGATTGATACAGATCTCGGCATGTATGAGTCTATGGATAAAGTTCCCCTGCGCGATGAAAACGGAGATGTCTTTGCACTGGTTGTTTCTGTGTACCGGTTTCTACAAACAAAATCAGACGTCGCAGAAAAGACTGACAAATTCGAGGAAGATGGAATATCTACACATCTCTGGGATCGAAAGAAAGTTCTGTCAGAAAATCCAGCTCTATTTACTATCAATCAACAGCGTAAAAGAGCCGAAGAATTAAAGTATCAAAGCGATCGGGCATTTGTCGCTAAGAACCGGTTTATTGCCACAGCGAGCCATGATTTGCGACAACCCTTGCACGCGCTAGGTCTTTTTGTTGGCGCTTTAGAGCCTAAAGTCAATGAGGATGGAAAAACCCTCGTCAAGAATATAAATAGTTGTGTCAGTGCGCTGAACAAGCTGCTTGAGAGTCTGCTGGATATTTCCAAGCTGGATGCAAATGTCGTGTCTGTGGAGATGAGTGATTTTAACGTAGGCGATCTACTAATGTCTTTACAGTCTGAGTATCATGGAATTGCAAGCGATAAGTCGTTAAATATTTATTGCAGCGTTGATTATTCCCTTGTTTATTCAGATGAAGTATTGCTACGCCGGATATTACGAAATCTGTTAGTGAATGCTATTAACTATACGGAGAGCGGCAAGGTATCACTTACCTCTACCGTCATTGGTAACCATGTCGAAGTAGTGGTTGCAGATACCGGTATAGGTATTCCGGCAGATCAACAGGATCTGGTTCTTGAGGAGTTTTTTAAAGTCGAAACTAACCCGGCTGAAGCACAACAGGGGCTCGGGTTAGGTTTATCTATTGTCAAACGTCTTTGCTTTATTCTTAATATTGGATTGCGGCTGGATTCAGAAGTGGGTGTAGGAACCAAGGTGTACTTAAACATACCTATGGGGTCAAGAGAAAGCGAGAGTGTTGAAACTCTTAAAGGTGTTGGTTCTGACTTATCCGATCAGTCTGGATCTGATGCGGCTGAATCACCAAGGCCTCGAAAAAGCCTGCTCGTTATAGACGATGACATCACAGTCTGTGAGGCAGTAGAGGCAATGCTGTCATCGGCGGGTTATGAAGTAACGACGGCTACTAGTCCGGATACAGCGTTAATGATACTGCGAAGCGTTGAAGAATTGCCAGATGCGCTGCTGGTAGATTTTCGCCTGGCGGAAGATGTTAACGGGATTGATACGATAGAAATGCTAATGAAAGAGCTGGCGGTTTCAATTCCAGCTCTGCTCATCACAGGTGATACTACTGGTGACGGGTTAAAACAGATAACCAGTTCCGGTTACCGACACCTGCACAAACCCGTAGAAGCACGCATACTGCTACAAATGGTAAATGATGTTGTAAGCTCATGAACGTAACTTTTGAGCAGGCTGAACGAAAGCTAATCGAAGAAAATAGCAGAACTCTTATAGCCGGAGTTCTGCATATTTTCCAAAGCCCCGTATATTATTAGATAGTTTTTGTCGTCAGGGTGAGCGGGCAGGTCCCAGTATAAGGTTCCGTATAATTATTATGGCAATCGCAAACTTGTAAGATCTTTGCCGACGATAAAATTGCCTGTGAAACCACCTTCGAGTACTGCATTTTTA
>CALIHW010000059.1 GCA_938020525.1 uncultured Granulosicoccaceae bacterium
TTCCATGCTTTAAGGCTTGTGTCCCTCTTTCAAACTTACTCCAGACTTCGTGAATGTTCTGCTTGAACCGCCGTGTACGGAACCGTACGCACGGTGGTGTGGGAGGAGGTGGTGGTAACATCACCTCCTACCCGATCCTGAAATATATGCCTGAGATATATTCTTTCCCTTTGGATTTACCCTTTCCGTAGTCCGTATTTACAAAATTTAAGCTAAACACAAAAAAAGGAAGCAGCCTTTATTGACGCTTTAATAACAATGGTGTTCTCTTAAAGTATGCGGGGCTATGCGCGTCAGGAAAAACCACACGGCGACCGAGATGATTTCGCCAATCTGAAAAAACTGTCGCCTTATGTTTGGCGATACAGCAAACGTGTTGCACTCGCGTTAGCTTGTCTGCTCGTTGCCAAACTTGCGACTGTCTGTATTCCTCTGGTCTTGAAAGGGATTATTGATCGGCTTGATATTAGCCAGCAAAGTGGCACTGCGCTGTCACCGGAATCGCTCTCGCAGAATATTGTATTGGTTGCCCCAATGGCACTTCTCGTTGCTTATGGTGCATTGCGGCTTGCTGGCGGTCTGTTTAACGAATTACGTGATATCTTATTTGCTCGTGTTCGATACAGCGCTATGCACCAGATGTCAGTTGACGTACTGGAGCATCTACATCGATTATCACTGCGGTTTCATCTTGACCGTAACACAGGTGGTATTTCCCGCGATCTTGCGCGCGGCACTCGAAGCCTGGCCTCTGTACTAAACCTGATGGTTTTCAGCATCCTGCCGACGCTTGCGGAATTTTTACTCGTCGGTGTCATTCTGCTGGTGCGCTATGAATGGAAGCTGATGGCAGCGATTCTTGTCACAGTGGTTATCTATGTCATTTTTACGGTGGCACTTAGTTCATGGCGGATGAGCTTTCGTCACGCTATGAATAAGTATGAAAGTGATGCAAACGGGCGTGCTGTAGATAGCCTACTTAACTATGAAACAGTCAAGTATTTTAGCAACGAGCACATGGAGAGTGACTATTACAACAAGAGACTCGATCTTTGGCAGAGTGCAGGACTAAAGACACAGATCAGTTTGTCAGCATTGAATTTCGGGCAAGGCGCCATCGTCACCATGGGTGTCACGGTTATCATGATTTTATCCGCCCGGGAAGTTGCTGCCGGTAATATCACCATAGGTGATCTGGTACTTATTAATACGCTGATGCTGCAGTTGTTTATTCCGCTGAGTATTCTGGGTTCGGTGTACCGCCAATTACAATACTCTCTGGCCGATATGGATCTGGTTATAAAACTTCTCGATAAAACACCAGAGATCGTAGATGCAAAAGACGCTAAAGCGCTGCAGATCGAAAACGCCCACGTACGTTTCAGGAACGTCAACTTTTACTATAACGAAAACAGACAGATTCTGGACAATATTGATTTTGAAATACCGGCAGGTAAAAAACTTGCGGTGGTCGGGCCGTCCGGTTCGGGTAAATCGACATTAGTCAGACTATTGTTTCGCTTTTATGAAATATCAAGCGGCAGCATAGAGATTGATGGTCAGTCGATAGCACAGTGTACCCAGGAAAGCCTGCGACGTGAAATTGGTATAGTTCCTCAGGACACAGTTTTATTTAACGACACGATCCGTTACAACATTGCTTATGCAAAGCCTGATGCGACGGATGAAGAAGTACTGGCTGCCGCGCACAGTGCTGATTTGAGCGAGTTACTGTCAAGACTACCGGATGGTTTGGACACTGTAGTAGGAGAACGAGGCTTGAAGCTATCCGGTGGAGAGAAGCAGAGACTCGCGATCTCGCGTGTCATCCTGAAGGCACCAAAAATAATAGTATTTGATGAGGCGACGTCGAGTCTCGATAGTCAGTCAGAGTGCGCAATACTTAGTGCACTGAATAAGATTAGTCACAATGCAACGACGATGGTTATCGCACATCGATTGTCCACAGTCGTTGACGCAGATAATATTGTTGTAGTAGAAAACGGCCGGATTGAAGAGTCCGGATCGCATGAGGAGCTGATCTCTAAGCGTGGTCTCTACAATAAGCTGTGGGAAATGCAGAAAAGTGATTCTGCGCCTGCCGAAGCTTCAATCCTGAGTTAGCCGCAGGAGTAAATTAGGTAGTCTGTCAACCCGGCTATTTGTTACTCCGCCATAGCCAGGGCTGAGCTACTGATTATTTTTTTTACGTCGCTGTTAAACGAATAGTTAGCTTCAGCGAATGCATTGGCAATACCTCGACTCAGTGCCACTGAAAAGCGGGTGCCAGTTGGTGACCCCCAGAAACTTATCATTGCTTTGATTTCCGGTTCACTTAAGTCTGCGTAGGCCAGTGATACCAGTGAACGAGAGTAAGTGTGGTTAAGATTTGAAATTGCGTCGCGGCGTGATTTTGTGGCAGTAAGGTAGGTACTAAAGTCTTTAACTGCAGTTAGTGATTTTGGTGCATTTGAAGCGAATGCGGCTATAGATTTATGGTGTACGCTAATATCGAGTTGTAGCGCACTTTCCATTGCAGCCATCTCCACCACGTCAACCAGTGCTGCTTTTGATTGTGATTCCAGTCCTCTGGCTTTTTCAATAGTTGCGGCCATTCCACCACGACTGGCGCTGACTAATGCCATCGCTTCTGCAAGGGATGCTTTACGACCCAGCGGTGTGTCCAGCCATTCAAGGATCTTATTGCGTTCCCGCCTATTCAGGGTGCTATCGATAGATCCGACAATATGCTTTTCAAAACGAGCAGGATTGTAATTGCGCTCGATTGAGTTTTCAATTTTGTCGCTGATAACTTTACTGCTGTCTGCGCTGCTGTTCATGAAAAGTTTCCCGATCTGGGACGAGAACTGTTCCACTCTGATCTCAGCGCTGGAGTTTTGGTAAATAGCCAGTGCGCTATCAGCTTGTGGATTAGCACTGGCAATTGTTGAGCAGAAGAGTAAAGCAATAAAGAGTGTATTTCCTATTTGCACGACGGTATCCTGGTGGTGAAAAATGGTTTCCTGATCATGCGAGAAAACCAAGATTTTTCTTATCAAAATTGGCGAGTGATGGCAGAAGTATTTCAACTTCTCCCGAATCCAGTCCCAGCCACTGCAACATGGTTGCAGCATACTGACTCACTGCTGTTGTCGGTACGATCCGTCCATTTCTTGAATCATCTGGGCCATTTACGAGAACTCTGGGGATATTTCCGTAGATATCACCGCCGAGTACTGGATTTCCCAGCACAATGTGGTGGCTTCCCCAGCCGTGATCCGTGCCGTCCCCGTTGCTTGTCACAGAGCGCCCGAAGTCAGAAGTAGTGAAGCTCACAACATCGTCCTGGTGCCCTATTTCTACCAGTGCGCGATTGAAGAAATCCAAAGCGCCAGCGATGTTTTGATACAGGGCGGGTTGTTTTTCAAGTTGATAATCGTGTGTGTCAAATCCACCGAGCTCGACGTAAAACAACTGGCGATAGAGACTAAACTCGTCTTTTATTGAAATCAGTTTTGCAACCATCGCAAGCTGCGCTGCCAGCGGATTATTCTCAGGAACAGGGGTTTGTAATTCACCTCGTTTTTCGAGTGCGGCTCCAACATTGGTTGACAAAACTAATGCTCTCGTCTGAAGTTCAGCGTAACTCTTTTCAAAAACATTGTTGTACTGAGCGTGTAACAACTGGATGAAGGCTTCTCGTCGCGGGATCTGCCAATCAGAGGAATGATCGTCCATACCTGCATAGCTGCCAACACCATCACTGTGAATATTAAAAGCAGAAAACTCGCCTCCTGCCTGCCACTCGTTACTTCCGGACAAACTGATCGCAGTAAGATTTGGATTGGATTGGCCGCTTGCGATCAAGTCAGCAGCGCGTGCTCCCCAACCCGAGTTGGACGTGTGAAAGTGATTAAGCTTTTGCCACTGTCTGGTTTGATCGTTGTGGGAAAATAGCTGCTCCGGTAACTGAATTGATTTGTTGCGAACATCTTCTGCACTCCCGGGTTCCAGCATCGTGCCGACATTTGACTGGAATGCGAGTTTGCCGCTGTCAAATAACGGCTTGAGAGCCGCCATATGAGGGTTGAGCCCAACTGGAGTCGTGTTGGCTGTATTTGGATTAAGTTGTAGAAGGTCACTGGATGGTACGGCAAGATGGCCACGGCCTTTGGCGTATTCCTGATAGGCGGCGCCGGCAGACGGTACAATCATATTGAATCCGTCGTTGCCACCATTAAGATGAATACTGACCAGCGCCCGGTAATTGGTGCCTGTGGCTTGTGCATGGGCGACATTCATAACTGATCCGCCTGCCAGACCAGCGCCAACAATTGTACGGCAACCAAGCTCAATAAATCTTCTGCGGGTGAATTTATTCATTAGCTTCTATCTTTGGCCTTTATCTTTGTACAGCAGATTCCGGGGAGGAGATAAAAAGAAACAAAAGCTCTTCTGCCCGAATCTCAGAGGAAGAATGCCCACGAGCGTCCAGTAAATAATCAGCTTGTGCACGCAGGCTGGCACTTGGTGGCTTGGCAAGGGTTAGTTTACCGAGTAATTCGTACAGAGCTTCACGTTCTCCATCGAGTATCATTAATCCAGAAATATCTATTAGCGCTAACTCCAGATCAGATGTGGACTCTGAGTTTTGCCAGATAGAATGTGCAAGCAGGCCGCTGGTAATATCGATAATGCTGCTTTCATTGTGAATCTGGAATTCGGGAGATTTCAGATTTGAATTACGTATATCACCGTTCTCACTGAATGATGGTGAGAAAAAATTAAATACTGACGGCGATTGCAATGGTGCCTGGTTAAAGCGATTTTTAATCCAGCTATAGCTGAACTCGGGATTGTCGAGGTTAGCATCAAACGCACGCCATAGTGAGATTAACCGGACCAATGGTTCGCGAAGTTTGCCGAAAGTTTTCGGATTTTCTTCAAAGCCGTTTATTGCTTCAACATCTAATAAGGTTGCTGCAACGACAGCACCTATATTGCCTCTGTTTCCATTTCCGTCATTATTAAATGCTATTGCTACTCTTTCGATGTACTCGGCAGACGGATTGCTGGTTACCAATTGTCGGATCATATGTTTGGCAAAGAACGGTGCAACATTCGGGTGATTGAAGATATTATCCAGTGCATCTTCAAGATCTTTTTCGGCTGATTGTCCTGCAGGCAAAACAGTGCCGTTTAACAAAACTTTTGCACCCTGATCATGACGATCCTGGTAGGCCTGCATAGGGGCGTACCAGTCTGTGACTTTTGGATAGTTCCAGTTCACTACGTCTTTAAAATGCCACCCAGTGAATACATGTGCGAACGCTTCCACAACTTGCTGATCATATGTAGGTAGTGGGATACCACGATCATCCAATTGTACTGTACCGTCGAGTTCCATTTGCACCAGACCGATTGAGAACAACTGTAGTAACTCGCGTGCATAGTTTTCATCTGGACGAATACCATTTTCGATATCCGGCTTTTGATTGCCTTTCATACTCAGATAGTCGCCCATGATCGGGCTGAGTGTGACCAGCTCCATTAGTTCGCGGAAATTGCCGAAACTATTAGCAAGCAAAATATCGTAGTAGTTTGATAGAGCAGCCTGTTGCTCACCGAGCCCACTTTGATCTGATACAACAAAAAACTGTGAAAGTGCGAAGGCTACTCTCTGCCTTAACTGATCATCTGCGTTGGTTGAATTCACCAGCCAGCTGTTCACATGTTCGCCCCATCGTGGAGGATTATGTTTGCGAGTTACCGGCAGCATAAAAGTCGCGGGTTTTTGTATCTGCTCGTTTATCCAGGCAGCGTAGCCAATTTCTCGCAGTCGTGAGATGCTTTGGGACGTTGGGCCAAAGGTCGCACGTTGCAGAAACCTTGCAGCGGAGTAGTCGTCTTGAATTTGCGCGGGTAGTGCCGCGGCAAGCTGTAATGTCTCGTTGTTTTCGCCAGTGTAGGTGCCGCTGACGCCGCCGGTCTCTATGCCGGTTTCTTTAAAAAGATCACTGTCACTGCCACCACTGCAAGCGCCGAGCAATAGCAGGATTGCGAATATCGCAAGAGCTTGATTCAGATTGGTAAAACTTGAGCTGCAGCTCATTCAGTACCACCGTTCCGTGTGAAACGCCGTTGTATATTTTTGCGATCAGAGTCCCGGCTTCCAGATACAATGTAGCTGAGAACCGAGCTTCGCCATTGGTTAGTTATCGGTTGTGACCCTTCATTCTTGACTGTTAGGTTGGCAAGGTTTGAAAATTGAAAGTCCCGCACTTACGTGCTTGCAGAATCTTTTCGGCTATGAGCAGTTCCGGGGTGACCAGCAGGCCGTCATTGAGCGTGTAATTGCCGGTGAGGATACGCTGGTACTTATGCCAACAGGAGGTGGTAAAAGCCTTTGCTATCAGATACCGTCGCTCGTTCGTGACGGTGTCGGCATTGTGGTGTCACCGTTAATTGCCCTAATGCAGGATCAAGTGCAGCAGCTTTGCCAGAACGGTGTTAAAGCTGCGTTTGTTAATTCAAGCCTTACAGCAGAACAAAACAGAGCGATCGAATCGCAGGCGATTAACGGCGAGATTGACATGCTTTACATGGCTCCAGAGAGGCTCGTTTCAGCATCCGGACAGCAGTTACTCTCACAAATAAACGTAGCACTATTTGCGATTGACGAGGCACATTGTGTTTCTCAATGGGGACACGATTTTAGACCCGAGTACACGCAGCTGGCATCACTTGCTGATCAATTCCCGGAAGTGCCGCGGGTTGCACTAACTGCTACTGCTGATGAGAACACTCGCGAAGACATTCGCAAGCATTTGAAGCTTGAGGCTGCAGAAGTTTTTATCAGTAGTTTTGACCGGCCAAATATTCAATATCGAATTGAAGGTAAAAACAATCCACGGCAACAGCTATTGCATTTTATAAAAAGTGAGTATCCGAAGTCGTCGGGTATTATTTATTGCTTGTCGCGTAAAAAAACTGAAGATACAGCCGCCTATCTGCAAACGCAGGGGGTAAATGCGCTTTACTACCATGCCGGTCTCAATAGCGAAACGCGAGCATCCAATATGCAACGGTTTATCGTTGAGGATTCGGTGGTCATGGTAGCAACCATTGCGTTTGGAATGGGCATAGATAAACCTGATGTACGATTTGTAGCGCATCTTGATATGCCTAAGAGTATTGAATCCTACTATCAGGAAACAGGTCGTGCAGGCAGAGACGGTTTGCCTTCTACAGCATGGATGGTCTATGGACTGCAAGACGTGATCTCGCTACAACAAATGCTGGGTGATTCCGAGGCCAGCCAGGAAATCGTACAAATTGAAAGGCACAAACTCACAGCCATGCTTGGGCTTTGTGAGGCCACGGAATGTCGTCGAAAAACGTTATTGCGTTACTTTGGTGAAGTGCTTAATGAGCCTTGTGGTAATTGTGATACCTGTTTGTCACCTGTTAAGACCTGGGATGCAACGGAGGCCGCAAGGATGGCGCTCTCGACGGCATATCGTACTGGTCAGCGATTTGGTGCATCTTATTTAACTGATGTGCTGCTGGGCAAGAAAGATGACAGAATCACACGCTTTAAACACGATACTTTAAATGTTTATGGTATTGGTAGTGAGCATGATGCTAACACGTGGCGCAGCGTGTTCAGACAACTCATTGCCCGATCGCTTCTGACCACTGATATGGAACGTAAAGGCGGATTACGTCTCACTGAGCTTTCGCGTCCTGTTTTAACGGGTAGCCAGCAACTCTCATTTAGAGTCGATGAAAAGCCTGTCAAACAGGAGAGAACCCGAAGCGGCAGGTCTGTCGCTCCTGAAAACAACGATTTGTGGGAAGAGTTACGGATAACCAGAAGTGATATCGCAAAAGAGCAGGGAGTGCCGGCTTATGTCATCTTTCATGATGCCACGTTGATGGAAATGGTTGAGAACAAACCGAAAACACTCGATGCTATGTCGGCTATCTCTGGCGTTGGCGCGGCGAAGCTTGAAAAGTACGGACAACAATTTCTGGATGCTATTAACCACGGCCAATACAGTAGTAAGCGTAAGTCTGATCCGGCAAAAATTAGATCTCAGGTAACGCAAGAGGTCAAGGCAGGAACACCTTTAAATGAGATTGCCGAGCGCTGTGGTTTGAGTAGCGCTCAGGTGGACAAGCATCTGATTGCTTTGGCCTTAAAGGGTGACTTGAGTCTGGATGTTATTACTGCAGATTTGTCTGAGGACGATGCCGCGGAAATTGAAGCAGAATTACTATTTACTATCGACACGGGTGAGACATCCATGGAATCGGTTGCTGAAAGACTGAGCGGAAAGTATCCGATTTCACTGCTAAAGATGATGCACGCAGCGATAAAAACAGAGGTGGATATCGATTAGGCTAGTGGACCTTGTGGGATAATCGGTACAACCTTTCACAGGTACGGTTGTTAAAGCTAAGGTGAAAAAATGCCGGTATGGCAGGCAATGGCCAGCTCTAGTGTGGTGATTTATAGGTCAGATTTGTCGTATTCAACAGTATCGAAACTACAACCATCCAGACAGCACTACCTGTCAAAAGTGTGTTCCAATAAACGCCGGCATCAAGCAGATAGCCAAAAACTGCAGGACCAAGTGCGGTGCCAAACACCATGCAGGCATGAGTGAGTGCTCTAATACCACCTATATGCGACACACCGTATAGTTCTAGCCAAAGCGCACTGACAGAAGGAGTGCCAATTCCGACAGTGGCCCCTATTAATGCGTAGTAGACGAAAGGCAGGCCTGGAATCTTTAGATAAGCAGCAACGATCACAGCAACCACAAATGGCAATAGATAAAGGCGAATGACTTTAGCGCCAGAGTATCGGTCTACCAGCAGTCCGGTAACTAAAGAGGCGAGGACTGCGGCAACAGAATAAGCAGCAATACCGGTTGCCCAATGTGACAGGATGTAGCCTTTGCTGCTTGCCAGACTTTCCTGATGAAAAAAAAGCGCGGTGGAGATAATGGGTGGTGAAAACAATGCAGGTGCTATTTTCCAAAATCTTCGATCTCGCATAACCTGCCATCGGTTCCACGAATATGGGTCGAGCTTGTTGTCTGATGAACGCTTGCCGGTAAATTCAACCTTGCTGAGTAAAGTCTGGGCAATCAGTGCGACAACTATAATCTGCACCAGCGCGTAAATTTGCCACGATTGACGCCACCCAAGAGTGCTAATCAATGCGATGGCTGTGAAAGGCAGAATAATTTCTCCAGTCGAGAAACCCAGACCGGATAAGCTAACGCTACGACCACGGTATCTGGCATCGACGCGGGATGCAGTCGTAATGCCCGTATGACCGGATAATCCCTGACCGAACAGACGCAACATGAAGAAGCCAAGTATTAAGGTTGCACCGGAGTTCACCATTGACATGGTTAGGCAAGCAATTGCTAAACCCACAGTAACAAGGGCTGTATATAACCTGAGATTGGTTTGATCGATGAGCTTGCCGAGCCAGATAACTGCGATCGCACTGAGCAGCGTTCCGACGAAGTACAGGCCACCAATCTCACCGTGACTTAGCGCAAACGCGTCACGAAATTGAGGATTGAATAAAGAAATAAAAAAGGTCTGACCAAAGCCCGAAGACAGGGTCATTAAAAAACCGAACGCGACCGTCGCGGTGAGTGATTTATCGGGTAGGGGCATTTTATTTGGACGGTAGCTCGCCGGAGTGATATTCGTTACCGCTGCAGCATCCGGTAGCAGGTGAGTATCTCAGGCTTTGTTCCGGATTGCAGTAAATGGTTTTACCAGCGTTCTTTAGCTGGTTTCGGATGGCTAGTTTTGAAATGCATGTGCACCGTCGGAGTTATAGAGCCAGATACAAAAAAGGCCCGATATCCCGGGCCTTTTTTATTACTTTTCACAGGTTGTTAGCCTGAGCGTGATTATCCTTTATCGGACTACCTGGCTATGCTGCATGACCTGTAGCAGCATCTGTTGCAGCGGCTTTCTGTGCCATTATTTGTTTCTCTCGCAGCAGTTTACGCTGATAACGACTTTGCACGACATCAGATAGAGCCATCACAACGATAACAAAGTAGAACGTCGCCTTTGTCATCTGTTGTACCTCAGTACCCAGAATTTTCATATGCGCCAGGTGTCCGCCTTCAGATATCAGCATGATGCCAACCACAAACAAAATGAAAAGGCCTAGTACTTCGTACATACGGTTTTTCTGCAGAAACTCAGAGACCGTCTCTGCAAGCACACTCATCATGATACCGCTGACTACTATCGCGCAGGCCATAACGGCGAAAACTTTCGTTAGTGCCATAGCACTTAGAATTGAATCGAAAGAAAATACCAGGTTCATTATTACGATCCAGGTGATGACTTTTGCCGCCGAACTGGTTTTTTTGTCTGCGGCGTCAAGTTCCTCCAGCGTCATCATATGCATGATTTCTTTGGTTGCGGTATAAATAATAAAAACGCCGCCCAGCAAGACAATAATGGCGTGGAAGTTAAAGTCGAATTCCAGTATCCCTTCCCAGTTGACTTTCAGAACCGAAGTCTGGAATTTTTCTACCAAATTGACCAGAACAAATAACAAGATGAGGCGCAGTGCGATCGCAATACCGATGCCCAGTTTGCGCACCTGCTTTTGCTGGTGCTCGGGTGCACGCTTTGATTCCAGCGAAATGTACAACAGGTTGTCAAAACCCAGCACTGCCTGAAGCAGAATAAGTAAGAACAGTGTGACCAGATTGTCCAGCGTAAAGAGATCCATGCGCTTTCCCGTGCGTTGTTTTGGACCGCGAAGAACGGGTCCGGTGAATTGACTTAAATAGATGAATGTAGCTTTGGAATTGTCGCATTTTTTCAGCGCCAGGCGATTTAACTTTTTGAAAGTTGTTAATTGTTTAAGTGTGGTAGAAATCGGTGGTTTTTGTAGCTTTTATTCACCAAAAAAGCGAAACCCAGACCATTGCGGCAGGTTGTGGCGACACGTTGGCTTCGGTGCGCGTCGGTTGGATTGCAAAATTATGAAAAAACAGGGCATTGTTTCAATAACAATGCAGCAATCCTCGGACGCTGAGAGCCAAATTTTTCTATATTAGGCGTGCTCTGCAATGAGCAGACTTTTGCCGTATCCTTAAGACTTCCGAATTACACGCCACTATTGATCCCGCCTTATTGACCAATGGACAATCATCGAATTTTGCAAACAGGTGATTTGATCCAGTGGTATCAGATTGAAAAACTCCTCGGTCGAGGCGGATTCGGTGTCACCTATCTGGCCACTGATACCAATCTTGATCACAAGGTTGCGATCAAAGAATACATGCCCGGCTGGGCCGTAGAACGTCTCGAAGACAATTCCCTGGTACCGCTTGATGATAAGGTCCGGGAGGACTTTGACCTCGGTGTTCAGAGCTTCCTGCGTGAGGCCAGAACGCTGGTCAAGTTCAGACATCCGAACATCGTACGGGTGATGACCGTTTTTGAGGCCAACAACACCGCCTATCTGGTTATGGAATATGAAGAGGGTGAAGAATTCAAATCTTATGTGCAGCGCGGTGACGGTATTGATGAAGATTCACTACGTTCACTGATACTGCGAATCGTGGACGGGCTTGATCAGGTGCATAAGTACGGATTTCTGCACCGCGATATAAAACCGGTCAATCTGATTGTTCGAAACGATGGAACACCAGTGCTACTGGACTTTGGTGCTGCCAGGTCAACCGATGTAGATGCAGGTGCACATACAGCTTATGTATCTGCCGGCTATACACCGATTGAACAGTATCAGGAAGGTGAGGGCATGAAGGTCGGTCCGTGGACTGATATCTATGCACTTGGCGCAACACTTTACTACGCGATCAGTGGCGAAACACCTATTGGTCCGACTGGTCGCTTGGCAGCAATGGTTACCAGGTCACCTGATCCGATGAAATCGGCACTTGAGGTAGGGCATGGACGTTATAGCCAGTCCTTTCTTGATGCGATCGACTGGGCATTGAGCTTTCAACCTGATTTGCGCCCTCAAGATTTGTCTGAATGGCGTCGTGCTCTAGGCGAAGAAAAGGCAGCAGCTGCAGAGCATCAGCCTATAGAAACGCTGCAGCCGCAGCTCCTAAAGCCAGCGGAACAGGAATCGATAAGACCTGAGGGAGCACAACGGGATTCCCAACGCAACGCTCGTGGGCAAGCTCTTGGCCAATCCAATAGTCACAGCCATGCGCGCAATACGGGAAGCAAAGAGCCTGGATTTGGGCGCACTGTTGCATTGTTAGGATCACTCGTTGCGATGATAGCGGTGGGTGGATGGTTTTATCAGAACTACCAAAGTCGCTCTGCAGTGGATGAATTGCTTAGCCGTGCCGATACCGAGTTTGCCAATGGTGCTTATATTGATGGTGCTGCGCCTTTGTATCGGCAAATACTAGGCAGTGCATCGGACAACAACAAAGCCCAATCGATAGCGCAGTCGAGACTCGCAGAAATTGAAGAGATTACAAAACATCAAATCGATACCGCGACTAAGAATGGCGATATTGATCTGGCTGAAAAATCCCTGGCTGAATTTCAATCATTCTCTACAGACGCAGGCTTGTTGGAAAGTCTCGAAGAAAAAATAGATACCGCTCGTCAACGCCGCACGGTCGACGCTCAGTTTGAACAGGTATTGGCTTTTGTTTCTGACAAAGAGCACCAGCAAGCGCTCGATATGCTGGAGGTTTTGCGCAAAACTACGCCGGATGACTCACGCATCGTGGAAATTGAAAACGCGATAAATACGGCCAAAGAGGAAGAACAACAGGCCATAGATCAAGCTCGCGAAGAGGCTGAAAGAGACGCACGGATTGATGCGGAAAAAAAGCGCAAGGAAGCGGAGCTCCAACAACGTGTCGCCGAGGCCAACAGACGACAGAGACAGAGGCGACAAACCTATGATCGCTATCTCAGCCAGGCGCAGAGTGCCATATCGGAAGGTGATATTGTTGCCGCCCGTAGCTCGCTGGATAGCGCACGTTCACTACAGATCAGCGAGAGCAGGCTGACCGCCCTTGAGGCGCAGGTGGTGGAACAGGAAACATACCTTCGTAAACCACTTACTGAATATGAAGTGAGTTATGCATCCGGGCAGTTCAATGCCTTGCGGGGGGCAGTAGAGTCCAAGAATGTCCGAGCCATAGAATCGTTGTCTGAAGGAACTCCGAATCGCCAGGGTCTGTTCGATACTCTGTTTGGCCGCTATACAAGACTGGATGTGGATATTATCGAAGTGAAGTCTGAGCTGGATCCTAAGCGTGTCACTGCCAAACTGCGCATTGCAGCCATGATTTTACCAAACGGCGATATTGTCTATCCCTCACCAACCTATCGAGATACCGAGCTTACTCTGAATCGGCAACGCTATGGCTGGTCACGAATTATTTGGTAGACGTGCCAGTGCTAAATTTTCCAGTGCTAAACTGCGGTATGGCAATTGTCGCAATTCGGAGCTGTGTGATATTGTCATGACGTGATATAGTTGAAGTTAACACTGTAACGGAGGCTGCAATCATCAATTCCTGCAAATCTTGCAATCCGGGCAAGGCTCGGCGCGGTTACCTCTGTAACCAACTTCGACGTGGGGTGGTACTAATTTTGTTGACCTCAATGGTCAGCTCTCAAACATTCGGACAAATAGTCGGCAGTGTCGGCAACCCGCTGGTTAGTGCTGTTGGCTCTGACACCACCGTTGAGACTATCCGATTGGCGCAGGCCGGGTCCGGCTGGCCTGGTGAAATAGATATTGATCCACCAGTCATTGATCATGAGGCGCTAGAGTCAGGTGTATCCTCAGAGACACAGTTATTTAGCGCGATTGTGGTGGACGATCGTGGTTTGGAGCATGTGATGCTTTTTCACCGAAATCGATCGGGCGCACAATATGAAAGTGTTGAAATGCAGAACACAAACGGCTCGAATGAATATACGGCCTCAGTTGATACATCGCTCGGCCAGACAAGGGTTGAATACTATATTGAGGCACTGGATACAGGTGGTAATCGGGTTTTAAAAGGCTTTCCTTTCTTTCCGTTAGTGCGGGAGTTAACGCCACAAACTGCCAGCGTAACACCAGAGAAGGAATCCGCAGCTCCTGAGAGTCGAGTTATTTATGTATTACTCGGCGTAGCTGCAGTGGGTCTTGCGCTGGCACTGAGCAATAGTGGCGATAGCGGAAATGACTCAGGGCCAATGCCCGGTACCGTTCCATTAAATATTGAAGTTACTCCGCCTTAAGAGGGTGTCGTCAAAGGTTTTAGTGACTATCACATGACATTCTCCCTGGGGAGAATCCGGCGTGTAGTTTGCGCCGAAAGAGGGGTGTGTCTGGTTAGATATTCAATAAGACTTCGAGCTTAAACTTTGAATTTATTGCCAAAAGTATCCCTCTCCCAATGCAAACAACGCATTGGACTCTCCCATAGGGAGAGTGACTTGGCTTTGGGTACGTGTATTAGAATATAGTCGAACAGGATTTCAAAAAAATGCTTTGGCGACAGCCTCCTTAAGACGAATTCCCGCTGAGAACTCACAGTATCCTCAACGTATTATTCTCGCAGTATTTACGAGAACGCTGGTAAAGTTATGCTGATAGCGTGGCTGAACTGCTGATTAGGAGCAAGTGTTGTTAAGTCCGGCTTATCGGCGAATTCTCCGCTGGCATCAACAAAATCACTTGTGCCAAGCCATGGCTCAATACACACAAATGGCGCCCCTGGTTTAGACCAGATACCCAGGTGCGGTGCCTTGCCCGTATCAACAGTTAAAAGTGTTTTGTTGTTTCTTTGCAGGCTTAGACGAGTCGAATTTATATCGCGAAACACCAATGCGTCGTTACTGAAAATTTCGTCAGTTAAGATAATGCGATTGTCTGAAGTCTGTATCGGTGTTGTATTGGTTTCCAGCAAACCGTCAGTAGTGAGCGGGTAGGTAGCAAAGGTTTCTGGCTGATCAAAAACAATCCCATAGTCATTGAACTGGTACGCATCGCTAATTTCCAGCGCGAATGCCGGATGTGATCCGATGGTAAATAAAAGATCAGTGTTATCGTGATTGATGACTGTATAGCGGACTTCAAGGCTTGATTCGTTGAGTGTGTAGTGCACCTGTAACTCAAAATTCCATGGATATTGCAGTCGTGAAGAGTTACTCGCCTGTAGACTCATAAGGAGCTCCGTATCCGAGTGGTCTACACAATTGAAAGTCGCACGACGGGCAATACCGTGGCGCGGCATTTCATACTGTTGCTCGAGGTGAGTCATCTTGCCGTCTTTGAGTGCACCGACAATTGGAAATAATATAGGTGCTCTGCCACTCCAGAATTTATCATCGCCTTGCCAGATAAGTTCTGATCCATTGTGTGTCAGGCTGCTGAGTTCCGCGCCAATCGGGTTAACAATGGTCTTAAGTGTTTTGTTTTTGAGTGTGAACACAGGCTTCGATTAAGGGCGTACTTAAGGACTGGTATTTTAGTCTAGATGGAGTTCTAAAGCTGAGCCATTACCAGTGCCAGACCATTGCGCTGAGTGTAGGTCTCACCTGTCAGATCTTTAAAGAGACTTGATTTTCACGTCTGCGTGACAAAAAGCCAATAAGTAATATAGTCAAAAGCAATGCCGGGCTGAGTTTACCACCTCCACCTGCAGTGTCATCTGCTTGAGGTGTAATGTTGGTGTCCTGTTCATCGCTTTGCAACAAGCCGTTACCAATGGTGAGCTGATCACCTGTGTCTGACTCGTCGATATCGAAAGTCTCACTTTCTACACTTTCTGAATCAAGTATCTCCTGCGGGATCAGATTGATAATTTCCACCGTGTCGGTAATTTCGATTTCCGGTGCGTCAGAACTGATCGTCTGTATTAGCGGTGAGCTGGGTAATTTTGCTATGAGGTCGGATTTTTGTGTCTCACTCCAATGCGCAAAGTTCAGCGGAGATTGATTGCTTTGAAGGGTACCGGACTCTTCGGCTATACCCAGTATCTCACCAAACTTGTGTGCCGTGGCTAGATGCTGAAAATCAAGTACATTCAGTACGGCATAGTCACTGGTTGTAACCGGTGCTATTGAATCATCACCACTAAAGATAAAGCTTGCGTAGTTGTCTTCTATACCGAACGAGATCGCATTGCTTTGCAGCCACTGTGCAGTAGAGACAAGCTCACGTGATCGTTGGTAGACTAGTTGATCAACTGAAAGCGAAATACCAAGGGAGTCATTCATCACCCCTTCCATTATATGCATCGATTCAAGCGCATAGATATGACCCAGACTGTCCATGCCTGTTGAATCACCGGGTGCATCTGCAAAGACAAACCCTTCATCGATTATCGCAGTCACTTTGACCTGCCGTTCGGGCTGAAGAATACGATTTTGTGAAGGGGTAGTTCTGACTTCGACGATGTTGTCGCGTTGACTGCGGTCGATGGCGTAGATTCGATCTGCAATACGGAATGCGCCGCTCCAGATACCATCATAGAAGGTGAGTCGAAACCAGTGAGCAGGTGTGGTGATTTGAGGGTTTAGCGGATCAACCAACGTAGCGGTATAGAAGCTTACGTCATCCAGATTCATGCTTTCCTCAGTTCTACCAAAGGCAACTGATGGCATGTAAACAAGCATGTTGTCACGAATGACTGGTGATGGCGTCAAATCCAGATCATAAACAGTGCTTAAACCAGCGGCATTAAAGAAGCTGATCTGAGAGCCTGCCCCGGAGCCATTGGTGTTCAGTGAAATACTGGTGACAGTGCCCGCAGCAATCCCGGATGCTTCACCTATCTGGCGAAAGCTCTCAAACTGCTGGGCTGATGAGTTGTTGCTCGCGAGATAGAGCGTCATCATCAGCAAAGAGGCTAGAAACCGCTGCATGCTGAGTACTCGTGTCGACTTCGGTCAACGTGCTTGTTGTTATGTAGTTATCGCGCGTCAGCACTTTCCCTTGAGGATAGATCATGTTGATTTTTCTGCCGGGAAAACGCGGAATATTTGAATTTCGCGTGGGTAATGTTTGCTTGCGAAAGGTGGGCGCAGCAAAGGATCTGACAGAAAAAGAGCAGCTTTAGCTGGCTCTGAACAGTGCTTTGAACAGTGTTTTTTTCGGGCAGCCGCAGTGCGGGCTAACACTTTTTTACTTTTGAGATTGCTCGGCAAGGTCCCGGTAGACAGTCTCTTTAGCTCTTCTCAGAGCTTAGACTCCTGCTTTACACATGTGCAGGGTAGAAGTTAGTCAGCTTTTAGAGGTGTCGTCAAAGGTTTTAGTGACTATCACATGACATTCTCCCTGGGGAGAATCCGGCGTGTAGTTTGCGCCGGAAGAGGTGTGTGTCTGGTTAGTTATTCAATAAGACTTCGACCTTAGACTTTGAATTTATTGCCAAAAGTATCCCTCTCCCAATGCAAACAACGCATTGGACTCTCCTATAGGGAGAGTGACTTGGCTTTGGGTACGTGTATTAAAATATAGTCGAACAGGATTTCAAAAAATGCTTTGGCGACAGCCTCTTTAAGGAATGCGGGCCGTCGAAACGTGATGCCCGTGACATACTTCATCTAGCGTTCAGGTGAAATGTTTGCAGAGGCTGGCAGCGAATCGAGTT
>CALIHW010000060.1 GCA_938020525.1 uncultured Granulosicoccaceae bacterium
TGCTGTTCAGCTAGGGGTTCCTGTTATCAAGGCTCCCAGAGGACTTTCACCTCCAAGTCACTTCGTGGTTCGCTTTCACTTACCACTTATAAACGCCAACCATGGCGCTTCGCGCCATGCTCGGCGCACCAAAAAAAAGGCCGTCCAAAAAGGACGGCCCGTGTTTCTTTGGCCGGGTAACCAGCCTTGATCAGAGTACGATCATTTAAAGCAAAAGCTTATAAAGCGATTACTTTAACGTAGTACCCAGAGCTGATCACCCCGTTGAAAAACACTAGACATGTGATCACCTCCTTTTCATAGTTGCTTGTGGAGAGTTTAACCTAGCACATCCTGTACCTTTACGAAAGTATTTAAGCACCCCATGCATAAGTGGCGGTAAATAGGTAAAGTCAAAAGCGTTGAACTAAGCAAATGCGCCCGCGCACCAAAGCTAAGTCATAACGGAATATCTTGCTACTTCAGCAACTCCACCTTTGACCATAAGTTTCATATCGACAACTCGTGAGCCAAACGGTAGAAATTCCGTTTCCATAGCCAAAACGTTGTCATCTATTGTCAATGGCTCGAGTGTGCTTTCCATGTCAAGACGAACCATGACTCTGTCATTGGCTGGGATTGTCATCGGCTTTGCATAAGCCCTGGCTAAATTTAAAAACGAATCGTCATAGTGGATTGTTCGAGATTCAATAGTATTCACAACAATATCGTTTTTTGTTTTATTGTGCATCAGCAAGTGAGCACGTAGAACATCTGCACGACTGATGAGCTTGCAGTCAAGTATGGCGTCAGAAACAGGTTTATTCTTCATCAACCCTGCCATTGCAGGAGCACTTGCAATATAAGCAGTTGCCGAAAGGCCAGTTATTACTTTCAGCGCTTTGCGCCTTTCTAAATCAAAGCTATTGTTCATTGCGGACCTCTGTATATTCGTTGTCTTTAAGCAACAGGGTATAACAGCATTCGGCGATAGTTATATGAACCTGACATTGTTTGACAATTGTTAGTCACTTTCATTCTGCTTCGCCTGGCCTGCAAGCAGGTAGTAGACTCGGGATATACCGTCTGATCGATATATGGAATTTTTAATATGCCAGCTGACTGCACTTTTTACTTCGCGTTAAGCAAGCCTTTCCTCTTGCAACTTTAGCCTATGCCGCTTTACTAAGGGAACAGGCAGCATCTATCGCCTTCACATCATACGGAAGATCAGAAGCACTGACAGGTTTTGAGTAGTAATAGCCTTGAATAGTGTCTATACCAAGGGCACAAATCTGCTCCAATTGACTATCCGTCTCAACGCCTTCTGCTACAGTATGAAGATCAAGGCGTTTGGCCATCAAAGCAATACTTTCAAGTAGATTTTTCTGATAGGTGGACCCATCATCTAGCTTGGTGACAAAGGAACGATCAATTTTTAAAGTATTCAGTGGTAAGTCTTGCAAATAGCTCAGAGACGAATAGCCGGTTCCAAAGTCATCAAGCGCAATACGAACACCAGCTTTATGCAGCTCGTTAAGTTTACTAACTACTGTATTGACATCAAACATCGCCACGGACTCAGTGATTTCAATCTCAAAGTTTGACGGGTTTAATTTATCCCTCGCTAGTGCCAATCTGACAGTTTCAACAAGATCACCTTCGACAAACTGATGAGCAGAAACATTTACTGAAACCCGCAGATCCAAATCGAAATCCTTTTTCCAGATCCCCGCCTGTTTTGATGCCTCATTTATGACCCAATCACCAATCACTGGTAGAAGCCCTGCATCTTCAGCAATAGGAATGAAATGAAACGGTGATACTATTCCTCTGGTAGGGTGCCGCCACCGAATCAATGCTTCAACTCCGTCTACAACCTGCTTTTCTACATCGACCTGCGGTTGATAGTAAAGCTCAAACTCATCACGCTGCAGTGCAAACTCTAACTCTGACTCTAGTTCCTGTCGCTCCTTGTATGCATCTGCAATTGACAGATCAAAATGAATCGCATTACCAGGGCCTTTAAGCTTTGCTTCATGCATAGCCAGGTCTGCAGCTTTAATTAGATCCCCACTGGTTTTAGCGTCGACCGGGGTACTCGCAAAACCTACACAAGTTTTAAGACTCACAGTATGGCTTTGAAGCTGGTATTGACCAGACAATTCATTAACTACTTGTACGGCTATCTGGTTTACTTCGTGATGGTTGAAGCCTTTCAGAAGAATCGCAAACTCATCGCTTCCGAGCCTGGAAATTAAGGACGCTTGACAAAACGAAGCTCTAAGTCGTTCTGCAACTTGCTGCAACAATTCATCGCCGGCAAATTGGCCGATGCTATCGTTTATCGTTTTGAATTTACATAAATCAACTTTAATCAAAGCGATCGAGTCGTTCGATTCCGGAGATACCATATTTTCGCATTTTGTCACAAACAATCTTCTATTAGACAAACCGGTCAACACGTCATGCGTGGCCTGATGCTGAACACGTTTGACGAACCATATAGATGCTGTAGCAAATAAAATACACGATAGTACAAGCAAAATGTCTACGATATAGTTCGCGCTGGCTTTTCTTTCAGCTTCTATCACACGCTGATCAGTTATTTGATCAGCACGATTTTGTATTTTGGCAGTGTAGTCAGCCATGGTCAGGTACAATTGTCGCCAGTCATAACTAGAGACCTCAACTTCACCATTCTCAGCCATGGCTATCGAGATCGCGTTAAGTTGTGGCTCGTATAAGCTTGCATACCAATTGCGAAATTCATTAACTAGCTTGATAAATTCCGGATCTATATTGGCGTAAGAGTCAATCAGGCTAATAGAGTCAAAATTATCTTTCAATTGGTTAACATGATAGCTGGCCCGATTGATCGCTTCCCCCGAAATCAGCTTACCGGTAGTCAGATAGCTCCCGAACAGTGCTGAAATAAATTCATTGGATAATCCGAGATTCCAGGTTGCGTTGGAGACTACCAGTAAATTCTGAATAGCTCTGGATTGTCGCCGCGAAACATAAGTTGATGCAGAGCGAAGCATTTCTATCTGCTCAACCAGATTGCTATAGTAATTTAAAATTTTACGCTGTTGGTTTTCTTCCCGCTGCTCAATTGGCGTATCCAGCGTGCTGGCAAGCAACGCCCTTATTTCCGGAAGTTTTTCAATATTGTGGTTTAGGCGTTGAGTCAGATCTTGTAGCTGTCCACGACGGAACTTGAGCTCGTCCGCATACTTCGGCAGTGCAACTATTTCGTCATTCTTTGACTGTAAACCACTTAGCGCTTCCTGAGTATTCTCGTATGGAACGGTTAGACTGGCAGTTGGGTTGAATAGCAAATTTTCAAAAGCTATCAACCAATAGCTGGCAGACTCTTCCTGAGCCGTGATAAGTGAAGCAGTTTTAAACTTCTGATCTGCCTCCAGATAGTACTTAAGAAACTCCGAATCACGCTTTTCAGAGAAAGCATTGGCAAGGAAACTGACACTCAACCAGAAAAGCACAGCTACTAACGTAAAACTATATACGATCAGTCCTTTATGCAAACTCGCAGATGGCATCATATTCCTGGTCTTTTTTTCGATGGTTGATGAGTCACCTTTGAAGATGCCCAAAGCTCAATAATTCATCGGCGTTACCGTCTTTTTTTAAATTGATGTACGTCGGAACCTGTGATCTGGTAGAAACAAAAAGACTTCGAGAAGGACTTTAAAATTCCTTGACGTTATATCAAATGTAGTAATGCAACTTAACATGACTTCTCTGCGCGCAGCAGCCTGGTATGGGCAGCTGCTCCAGATCAATATCACGGATGCTATTCAATAGCATTCTTACTGGTCGTGAACCACAAAGATTCACCACATACCAGCGAGTGCAGCTTCACCTGATCCAGTACAGAGTGAGAATTAGTTCTCGCTCAGAGTTTCTAAAAACTTCACCAGATCTTCACGCTCTCGTTCCGACCACTTAATCGATTTTAAAATCGCCTCACCTTTTGAGTGCAGCCTGGCTGGATCTATTTCAGCGTAGTAGTCAATCACATCACGCAATGTCTGAAGGCTCCCATCATGCATATAGGGCGCTGTTTGCTCTAGATTACGTAGCGAGGGGGTTCGCCATTGTCCAAAGTTCAGCTGGCCAAATTTTACGCTGGTAGTTTTTAATATCTCTGCTTTGTTGTTAGTGCCGTTAAAGTTGCCTGCAAGACTAAACGGATCATTTTTTAACCTCTCAATACCAGTAAACCTACCAGGATCAACCTGACCTATTCCAGTGAAAAACGGTCTGCCAATATCGTGAAATTCACCGTTAGAAAAATTCGGCCCAAAGTGGCAGACAAAACAGTTTCCTTCACCAAAAAATATTTTCATACCTCTCTGTGCCGACAGTGGATACTGTAATTCAATATCCGGGGCATCAAATGATGCTAAAAACTTATCAAAGCTTGTTTCACCTGAAACAAGTGTGCGCATATAGGCACCGATAAACTTCGCAACTGTAACCACCAGAGTTTCATCATCCAGAGCGGTGATTTCAAGATCGTTCTGTTGCAGCGCTTTAGTGAAATACGTTGTAACTCGAAGTTTTGTAGCGACGTCTTCTATGTCAGATGCCATTTCCACTTCAGATAGCATCGGCCGGAGACTTGCAGCCCAGAGACTGTCAGCACCACCATCCCAGCCAAACCATCGTTGATAACCAACATTCTGCAACCCTTGAGTGTTTCGAACATGAGGTGCAGCGCCAGCCTGGGGCAATGCGGAGCCATCTGAAAATCCCTTGCTACTCTGATGACACGATGCACAGGAGATTGTTTGATCCGCTGAGAGGACAGGATCATTGAATAGTTGTGCACCAAGTGCTTCAGCCCATTGAAGGCCGGAGTATTCATTACCCGGGTCTGCAGGAATCACTATAGGCCAGGGTGTAAAAGCCTCTAACAGTGATTTTTCACTATCAGTAAAAACGATTTCTTCACCGAAAACCTGCAACGAGAAAAATAACAGCAGTATACCTAAAGCTTTTTTACTCACTTAATTCACACCGATTTAGAGTACCTTCTTATAAATAGTTAGTTTAGCTGAAACTCTTCACTGGCCTGAACACGCTTTCCATCCCTGCGTACAGTCACCTGCCACTGCCACTTGCCAGGCATATGCAGCCGCAAGCCGTCGAACTGTACGGTCACCAAATCCGGGTTTTGATCTATTACCGTCTGCTCCGGTGTGTAATTCATTCCATGCCCGTGAGCAGGCATAGTGGCATCCAGCGCCACTTCAGCTGAGTCCATATCCTGGCCACACACTGTCAGCTTTACAGAGAATGCTTCACCGACTTCAATCTCCCGGTCAGGTTGTAAAATCGCTGTAGACTGATCATCAATGGCCAAGGTGCTGGCATCTGTCTCATTGCAAGCTACGCTGGTAGCACTCGATTCAAGCATCGCACTATTTTTTTTCCATACCGGCATAATCAAATCATAAGCATTTTTCCATGCGATCTTCTCTGCTAGGTCCTCGGGTAGGGTATCGAGCCATACACGTGCACCTTCGGCATGTGCAGGTATGTAGTACATTCGCTCTGGGGTATATGTATCTGTACCTAACATAATACGATCAGGGTGGGCTTCAAATAGTGCAAGCCACTCATCACTTAATTGCCCACCACTACCGACCTCACCACGAAAAGCCAGGTCCACCCATAAGCGATCATGTTTTGACAGCATGGTTGATACAAACTCCGGTTCATCAAAGCCTGCATGAGCCCACAACACTTTAACGCTGCTATCTTGTGCCAGTAGACGTTCAACTGCCTCAGCGTCAGAGTGTGCATGCAGGATTAAATTATGCTCTGATGCCAACTCTACTATGCGTTTCGGTATTTCAAGATCTGCGGTTTCACCATACAAGTGAAACTCTCCGATCGTGGCGTACCGGTGCTTGCTTAGCAAATCTTCCACATAGTCGAGATTCACCTGATCCTGATACCAGGTGCCAAGCTCACCACGTCTTGTGTATGGGCGCAAGCCGGGTACGATCAAGTCTGGAGCCAGGTCTAACAGCAATTGTGTTCCCTTATCATCGGAACTCGATACCAGAGCCAGCTTTAAATTTGCTTCACGCATGATTTCTATCACACGCTCAGGTGGAGTCAGCTCTACTGAATCATGGCTGTAGTGAAGATGGGCATCAGAGATCGGAAGAGTATCTGCTTGCACCGTCTGACCGAAAAACGCGGCACAAAGGGCTGCCAGTGTTATTTTCAATCGATGGGAAATCACATCACAACTTTTACGAGTCATTTTTGTCTCACTGTTTTAGTTCTGGCTGTTTTAGAGCCAGATCCGGATCTATTGCAAATATCCGCTGATACTGTGCAAATAACTTGAATTCATTTACTCGTACTTGCATTTACACCCGGTGTACACAATTCTTAAGATACTCTTCCGTGACTATTGGCCGGAACTTCAAGAATATCAGCCACCCGGCCGGATTTTTGATCAATGCCCCTAATATACAAATATGTTGCCCGAAAGGAGAAAACCAATGAGTGAACAAACGACCTCCCGCCGTACATTTCTTGCCGCAGCCGGCCTTATCACGGCAAGCACCGTATTTCGCGGTGCAAGTGCAAACGAAGTCGCTCCAACCTCCTCTATGCGTGGCGGGTCAAACAATTACCGGCCCGGTGCACCCATCGTCGAGCGAATCGGCGGCGGTGGCTTCTGGATGACAGGCACAGTCAGACTGGCGGGAAGCGGCGCACCATTAGAGGGACAGCGAATTCAGATATGGGCGCACACCACAGAGGGTCATGAGCGCGATGCCCATAGCCATGGTGCTACGCTCACAAATGCAAATGGTGAGTTTAAACTTGAAATGCCACAGATTGTTCCAGCCTTTGGTCAGGCGCATGGTCATCTCGCCTACGACAGTGACGATTTTGAGACCGTTTTTTTAAGACCCGTTATGGCAAGCGCTAAAGATAATACTCTCAGCGCTCATTTCGTCCTTACACCTGCGTGATAGTCTGATTCAGGCAGCTCCAGGTTTTGCTGCTTAAAAAAGCAATGCAAAGTATACGAAACGCAGCAATCTGGATTGCAGTAGCAACAGCTCTGCTACTGCCGCTCTTACTGGCTGTTAACAGCCCGCTGCTTCAATGGCGCGAGCCCGTCTATATCACCGCCGGAATAGCTGGTGTTATTGCGATGTCATTACTGGTACTGCAACCGCTTCTGGCGTCCGGATATCTGCCAGGTGTGAACCGACTTCGCAGCAGACAGTTACATCGCGTTGTTGGCTCGACCCTTGTGCTGATGATTATTGCGCATGTAGCGGGCTTATGGATAACCAGTCCACCGGACGTTATCGATGCGCTGCTGTTCAGATCTGCAACGTCGTTTTCACTCTGGGGTGTTATCGCTATGTGGGCTATCTTTTCAACGGCAACGCTGGCAGCAGTCAGGAAGATTGCACAATTTAAACCGCACATCTGGAAAATTACACACAAGACTCTGGCGGCGATAATAGTTATCGGCAGCGTTATTCACGCGATACTGATTGACGGTACGATGGAGTCACTTTCAAAGTATGCAATCTGCATTTTGCTGTTAGGTATAACCTTTTTGGCAATAGCCAATCAAGACAAAAAGAAATAAATGTAAACAACCAACGACTTAGCATCGTACAGAGTCTTGAAACATCTCTTATCACCACAAACTATGTAAAACGGAAAATGTAAACTAGCTGGAATAAGTTGTTCAAACATCGTGGTTCTGCTTTCTTCTAGCCTTTTTACCAATTGATATTCCCGCCCAATGCCTTTATAACTAGGTAGGTAAACCTACGTATACGATCAAGTGTAACCAAACCCGCAGTCGCAGTATGGCAATAAAGCAACTGATCAATAGAGTTCTGGATTCTGCCAGTGATCAACGGCATGACTGTCTGCGTCAGTTACACTCAGCAGTAAACTGTGCCAAACCGGAGGAATTAGTCCCGCTGGAAGAAGCGTTATCGGACCTCGCACCTTTACTAAATGACCCGTATGTCGATGGACAGCTCATGGTTGAGTTATTTCGCCGGTGTCGTATCAATAAAACTACAGTTAATCGATTGATAGAATTACAACGTTCGCACTCTAATCCTCTGCTTATAACAGCGTTCGGTATGAGTAAACCGCGAAACTGGAAAAGCGACGGTTATATGATGTTATCCGAGGCACTCGCGTTAGAAGAGACTGCATCTACTGCTGCAGAAGTTCTGTTTAAGCACTCGCTCGCAATAGACGTCTCATTGGCGATAGAGTCTCTAGAATATCAGGCATTACATGAACAAGCTCATATACGCAGTGATGCGATAAGCAAACTCATCAGCCACACTGAAGGGCGCCATGCAGCCCTCGCCTGTCAAAGTCTCAGGAATATTCTTCGCACCGTTGATGACACACTTAGAATCGAAATTGCAGCTAAGCTTGCCTGGTCTCGCAGACACGGGTTGTCACTTTTAAAAATAACCGCAACCGATAACAATGCCAAAGTACGCATAGCGTCAGCAAAGGCAATATGGCACGGCTATAGAATTCGCGGCAGAGAACTACTAACAGATCTGTCGCTTGATGATGATCCTCAAGTACGAAATATAGCAGCTCAGGCATTAGCCTGACCCCGGCTTCATCAATTGTTGTGATGACTTTTATCGCAACAAACCATACGAGCAAATCCCGATAGCGGATAACAGATAAACGACAACTATGTCAGGTAACCTCGCAGTACCGCTTCAAGCAATACTGCCATTTTAAAACCGAACCATTTATAGAAAAATGGCATGGCGGCAGCGACAACTACAGCACTAAGCAGGAATATTTTCCAGCCGGACTTGATCGCTTTTTCTGCCATGTCGTTAATGAAGCTAAAACTAATGGCAGCAATCGGGTAGTTCAACTCACCGATTATCCAGAACCAGGACTTGGGACCGGTTATATCACCTATTCTGAAGTACCAGAAAACTGGCCAGAACAGAATCCAGAGTACGGTAGCGACAAGCAGACGACGTGGAAATGTACTGAAACAATGGGAAAGGGACACGGGTTTTTCATTAGTTTTGACCGATCAGCAGTTAACGAATCAGCGACCATTATTATTGCGCATTAATCTAATTATCAAAGCAGCTCACTAGCCTGGATTATTCATAAGGCGACAAGTAACTGTTGGCGAAATGCTATGTATACAGCTCCAAACCACTTTTTTAGCACCTTTTTTCGAATTAACAGTGTGTCTATTCGACGCCAGAAGAAAATCTGGACGCCGAATCCTCACGAATAATCGAGGCTAGAAGCTCCCTGATTTGCAGATTATCTAAACCATAAAAAAAGCCCGCAACAAGTGCGGGCTTTTTTAACTTCCAGAACAATCAAATCAGTAGCAATTATCTACCGACGTTCTTCATCTTCTTCAGTACCTGCAGTCTTGCAGAAGCTTCAGCGAGTTCAGCCGCCGCGGCTGCATAATCCGGTGTGCCCTGCTTCTCTTTCAGTGCTTCCTCAGCACGGTCACGTGCTGCAGCTGCCTCTGCTTCATCAAGGTCACCACCGCGAACAACAGTATCTGCAAGAACGGTGATTACGTGCGGCTGTACTTCAAGCATGCCACCTGAAACATAGAAGTGCTCAGCGTTGCCATCTTTATGTACTGCAATATCGCCGGGCTTAATGCCGGTTAAGAAAGGCGCGTGGCCGGGTGCAATCCCGACTTCACCCATCTCCGCAGAGACGACAAGCATTTCAGCCTCACCTGAGAAGATAGCTTCCTCAGCACTAACGATATCGACTTGAATTGTATTAGCCATAGGTGTGCCTTCTAAAAAGTTAAGCTACTGCTTAACCTTTGTTTTCCATTTCTTTGGCTTTCTCGAGAACTTCATCGATGCTGCCAACCATGTAGAAAGACTGCTCCGGCAGGTGATCGTACTCACCGTCAACAATACCGCGGAAACCTGAGATAGTGTCTTTCAGTGAAACGTACTTACCAGGAGATCCTGTGAAGACTTCCGCCACAAAGAACGGCTGTGACAGGAACTGCTGCACTTTACGAGCACGCGCTACAACCAGCTTATCTTCTTCAGAAAGCTCGTCCATACCCAGAATCGCGATGATGTCTTTCAGTTCTTTATAGCGCTGCAGCGTGTTCTGTACGTCACGTGCTGTATTGTAGTGCTCCTGACCTACAACCAGTGGATCGAGCTGACGTGAAGTTGAATCGAGCGGGTCAACCGCCGGATAAATACCCAGTTCCGCAATTGAACGTGCCAGTACGACTGTCGCATCAAGGTGAGAGAACGTGGTCGCTGGAGTCGGATCGGTCAAATCATCCGCCGGTACGTATACCGCCTGAATCGATGTGATCGAGCCTTTCTTGGTAGAAGTAATACGTTCTTGCAGTACACCCATTTCTTCAGCCAGCGTTGGCTGATAGCCTACCGCTGACGGCATACGACCAAGCAGTGCAGACACTTCGGTTCCGGCCAGTGTGTATCGGTAGATGTTATCGATAAACATCAATACGTCACGACCTTCATCACGGAAGTATTCAGCCATGGTCAGACCAGTCAGAGCTACGCGCAAACGGTTACCCGGAGGCTCGTTCATCTGACCGTATACCAGAGATACTTTATCCAGTACGTTTGATTCTTTCATCTCGTGGTAGAAATCGTTTCCTTCACGAGTACGCTCACCAACACCTGCAAATACCGAGTAGCCCTGGTGCTCAGTTGCGATGTTACGGATAAGCTCCATCATGTTTACGGTCTTACCAACACCCGCACCACCGAAGAGGCCGACCTTACCACCCTTTGCAAACGGGCAAAGTAAGTCGATTACTTTAATACCGGTTTCAAGAAGCTCGGTAGAACCAGCTTGTTCTGCGTAAGTAGGTGCAGCGCGATGAATCGCCCAGCGCTCATCTGTCTGTACCGGGCCCTGCTCATCAATCGGATTACCCAGCACGTCCATGATGCGACCAAGCGTCGCTTCACCAACGGGAACCTGAATCGGGTTACCGGTGTTTTCAACCGGCAGACCGCGTTTTAATCCTTCCGATGCACCCATCGCAATGGTTCGAACCACACCATCACCAAGCTGACCCTGAACTTCCAGAGTGGTTTCAGTGCCCTCGATAGTCAGTGCGTCGTAAACCTTAGGCACTGCATCACGTGCAAATTCAACATCGACGACAGCGCCAATGATTTCAACAATAGATCCAGAACTCATTCGTGTTCCCCGAAAAATAAACTGTTAAACGGCAGCGGCACCACCGACGATCTCAGAGATTTCCTGAGTAATCGCGGCCTGACGCGCCTTGTTGTATACGAGTTGTAGTTCGTTGATGATGTCACCGGCATTATCGGTCGCACTTTTCATGGCGACCATCCGTGCGGCCATCTCACAGGCAACATTCTCTACTGCCGCCTGGTAAATCAACGATTCTATGTAGCGACGCATTAGCTTATCTAACACGTCTTCTGATGATGGCTCATACAGATAATCCCAATGATGCCCATATTCTTCATCAGTGTTGGCTTCGGTCGGAATCAGCTGCGTTAATTTGGGCGTTTGCGTCATTGAGTTAACAAACTCGTTTTCTGCAATATAAAGTCGATCAAGTTCACCGGCTTCGACTTTATCAAGCATGACAGTCACTGCACCGAGCAGATCACCCATCTTTGGCTGGTCACCTAAATCCGTAACATCAGCAACGATATTGCTGCCCAGACGTCTGAAAAAACTGCCCGCCTTTTTACCAACGGTACAAACGTCAATGTCAACACCTTTTTCATCCCACTCGCGCATTGAAGCGACAGCATTTTTAAAGCTGTTGATGTTCAGACCACCACACAATCCACGGTCTGTGGATATACAGATGTATCCAACACGCTTCACGTTGTCACGCGGTTGCATGTAAAGGTGCACATACTCAGTGTTGGCGGCCGCCACGTGACTGACCACTTCACGCATTTTCTGCGCGTAGGGTCGGGTTGCCGCCATACGATCCTGAGCTTTACGCATCTTACTTGCAGCGACCATTTCCATCGCTTTGGTGATCTTCTGCGTATTTTGAATGCTTCGGATCTTGGTGCGTATTTCTTTGGCGCTGGCCATAGCTTAGCTGTCCTTACGCTTGGAACGCGCCGTTATCGACAAAATCTGTCACAGCGGCTTTTAAGCCATCGAGGATTTCATCGTTGTACGCACCAGTGTCATTGATCTTATCCAACAGACCACTGTGATTTGAACGTACGTGATCGTGCATGGCTTCTTCAAATTCAACAACACGGGTCACGTCTATGTTATCGAGGTAGCCTTCATTTGCTGCATAAAGAGAGACAGCCATTTCACCCACAGACAACGGTGAGTACTGCTTTTGCTTCATCAATTCAGTTACGCGCTGACCACGCTCAAGCTGCTTACGGGTCACATCATCAAGATCTGATGCAAACTGTGCGAAAGCAGCAAGTTCACGATACTGCGCCAGTGCCAGTCGAACACCACCACCGAGCTTACTAATGATTTTGGTCTGTGCCGCACCACCTACTCGAGATACCGACAGACCCGCGTTAATCGCAGGACGAATACCGGCGTTAAATAAATCAGATTCCAAAAAGATCTGACCGTCAGTAATTGAAATAACGTTGGTCGGTACGAATGCCGATACGTCACCCGCCTGCGTTTCAATGATTGGCAGTGCCGTCAATGAACCGGTTTTGCCTTTTACACGACCGTTAGTTTGCTTTTCAACATACTCGGCACTGACTCGTGCAGAGCGCTCAAGCAGACGTGAGTGAAGGTAGAAAACATCACCCGGATAAGCTTCACGACCAGGAGGACGACGCAGCAGCAATGACACCTGACGGTAACCCCATGCCTGCTTGGTGAGATCATCATAAACGATCAATGCGTCTTCACCGATATCACGGAAGTACTCACCCATAGAACAACCTGAGTAAGGTGCGATGAAGTTCATCGCTGCTGATTCTGCAGCACCGGCCGCAACCACGATAGTGTTTTTCATTGCATCGTGTTCTTCAAGCTTGGCCACAACGTTCGCAATCGTTGATTGCTTCTGACCAACTGCAACGTAGATAAACTTAATGCCACTGTCTTTCTGATTGATAATTGCGTCAATCGCTACCGCTGTCTTACCCGTCTGACGGTCACCAATGATCAGTTCGCGCTGACCGCGACCGATTGGCACCATCGCGTCAATTGACTTAAGACCCGTCTGTACCGGCTGATCAACTGACTGACGCCAGTAAACACCAGGTGCCACCTTCTCAATAGGAGAGGTTTCAGTGGTGCCAAGCGGACCTTTGTCATCAATTGGCTGACCTAGTGCGTTAACAACGCGTCCAAGTAGCCCTTCACCGACAGGTACTTCGAGAATCTTGCCGGTACAGCGAACTTTATCGCCTTCTTTAATGTGGCCGTAAGCACCCAAGACAACCGCACCGACAGAGTCGCGCTCAAGGTTAAGTGCCAGGCCGTAAGTGTCACCCGGGAATTCGATCATTTCACCGGACATGGCATCGTTTAAGCCATGAATTCGGACAATACCGTCAGCAATACTGACAATAGTGCCTTCGGTGCGCGCCTCGGATGACGCTTCGAAATTCCCGATACGCTCTTTAATCAGTTCACTGATTTCAGATGGATTGAGTTGCATGTGTCGTCCTCTAAATAAATTCTGCTGCGCGCCTGATTGCGCTTATGCACATTGTCTTAACGTGCGCTCAGGCTGCTGCCGAGCTGTTCCAGACGTCCCTGAATCGATCCGTCTATCACAGTGTCGCCAGCGCGAATAATGGCACCGCCAATCAGGGATTCATCGACTTCTTCGATGATCCTGACTTTCTTGTTAAACCTGCGCTCTAATGCTTGAGTCAGCTTTGCACGATAGTTATCGTCGAGTGTCATCGCAGAGACAACGGTCGCTTCGAGCAAGCCTTCTTCATTGGCACGCAGGTCTTCATATATTTCACCCACCTCACCCATTAACGGGAGGCGGTTGTTCTCAGCAAGAAGACGAACCATGTTGTTGCCTTCAGGGCCGATCTTGTCGCCAACGATCTTCTCTACCAAAGCCGCACGATCTGCAGCCGTGTTGGAAGGGTCATCAAGCGCTGCAGAGACTGCAGGATCCGCGACGACTGTTTTCAACAGCGCCATTTTTTCAGACCATGCGTCGTAGTTGCCACTGCTTCGAGCTAGCTCGAAAACAGCTTTTGCATAGGGTCTTGCAGCGGTTACTGTCTCTACCATGATCAGATCTTCGCTATCAGTTCATCAAGCACAGACGCGTGAGTCTTGGGGTCAACTTCGCGCTTGAGAATTTTCTCAGCAGCGGTTACCGCGACTGATGAAACTTCACCACGCAGACCTTCACGCGTACTGATCACTTCCTGGTCAAGCGCTGCCTGGGCAGATGCTTTGACCTTGTCGCTTTCAGTGACTGCGGTAGTCTTGGCCTCTTCGACTATCTCATTACTGCGACGTTGAGCTTGCGAGACGATTTCTGATGCTTGTGTTTTAGCATCAGTAATCAATTGCTTGGCTTCTTTTTCAGCTTCTTCCTGCGCTTGTGCGCCCTTTTCAGCTGAAGCAAGACCTTCTGCAATTGTCGCCTGTCTTTCGCGCAGCGCACCAATCAATGGTGGCCATACGAACTTCATGCAAAACGCCACGAACATCGCGAACGAGATCGCCTGACCAATTAATGTAAGGTTGATGTTCATTGTTGCCTATCTCCAGATACGCTTTAACGGTTCAATCTTCCGATTGTGAAAAACCGCTAAAGGATCTAACCGCCCACAGCATTTTGTAGGGCACCGGCGAACGGGCTTACGAAGATGAAGTACAGACCCATCGCAACCGCGATCATTGGAATCGCATCAAGCAGGCCAGCGACGATGAAGAATTTAGTTTGCAGCATAGAAACCAGCTCAGGCTGACGACCTGAAGCTTCTAGAAATTTGCCGCCGAGTAGCGCAAAGCCGATTGCAGTACCGAGTGCTGCCAAACCGATAAGAATTGCAGCAGATAGTGCCGTGTTGCTGAGTACAGTTTCCATTTTAGCTCCTGGACTTGTATTAAATAACTTTGGTGTTGATGGAATGGTTAAAAAAACTAGTGTTGCTCGTGCGCCATATTAAGGTAGACGATTGTCAGCATCATGAAGATAAATGCCTGCAGTACGATTACCAGAATGTGGAATATGGCCCATGGCACTGATAGCACCCACTGCAAACCCCACGGCAGCAATGCAATCAGAATAAAGATCAGCTCGCCGGCGTACAGGTTGCCGAACAGTCGCAGACCCAGTGACAGTGGCTTTGAAATCAGCGCCACAATCTCTAAGAAAAAGTTAATAGGGATCAGGATAGCCTGAACTATCTTGTTGTCACTGCTGAACGGGTGCATGGTCAGCTCAGCCATAAAGCCTTTACCGCCTTTGACCTTGATTCCGTAGAAAATCATCAGCGCAAAAACAGACAGCGACATACCCATCGTGACATTAACGTCTGTCGTGGGGACGACGCGCTGATAAGGGATACCACCCCAGCGCAACAAGGCTTCAGGCAGAAAATCAACCGGGATCAAATCCATGAAGTTCATCAGGAAGATCCACACCGCAATAGTGAGTGACAACGGGCCGATCAAGTCGCTTTTGCCGTGAAAAGAATCTTTGATAACGTCGTCTACAAACTCGACAATTGACTCACAGACATTTTGGAATCCGGAAGGAACCCCGGTATGCGCTTTGCGCGCTGCGAGCCAGAAGATAAAACAAAATAGTGACCCAAGCAGGATCGACCAGAACATGGAGTCCAGGTTGATCGCCATAAAGCCCATTTGCGCAGCCTCTTCGGCACCGTGGGCAATGCCCCAGTGTCCGTCCGGGTGTTTACCCCAGGTAAGGTTGCTTAAATGGTGCTGGATATACTCTGTGGAGGTAGGTCCGTGCCCTGATTCTGTGGCCATAATGGATTGTTATATTTCAGAATTCTGTTTGTCGTCCAACCAGCCATGGTGTTATCCATATGACTGACTGAACCAGTACGAAACCACCGAACAGCGCCCCGGCGTTCAGCGGTTTCAGGTAGTTAAAAATCAGCGTGAAAATTAACGCTGTGAGTAACAACTTCATTGCCTGCCCCGAGTAAAACGAATTCAGGATCAGCATCGCTGATCGGGCGCCTGAATAACGAAACGCTCGGGAAGCAAAATACGCATTGGGTACCAGACAAGCGATCCCGCCAGCTGCGGCTGACACTGCAGCTATTGTTCCAAACGGCAGTAACACCAAAGGGAGCAGTAAAGTAATAGTTAGCTGAGTCCGCAACAGTCTTACGACTACAAGCCTGTGTGATGATCGCGCAGTCATTGTGTCGCCAAATCCGTACCTAACACAGTCCGATGATGATAGACCAAGAATGACGTTCCGTCGCGTTGCAACTCAAGACTGAACAACGCGCGGAGTATAAGGTTGCAGGCGGTATATGGTCAACTGTTTACAGCAGGCAAATCAAACAAAAGCGGCTATTCGAAACGACTCGCTCACAAACGCTGCGATGACGTCAGCAAAGCAACCGGATATACCGGGTAGATGAGATGCCAGATCATTGCAGCGCTGCAACAAAACGTCTCTATGATTTTGACGCTTACTCGATGTGAGAGAGGATCCCGTCCAGTTCATCCAGCGAGTTATAGCTGACAGTAATGTTACCTTTGCCACCGCTCGAGTGATCTATCGACACTTTCGCGCCCAGCTTTTCAGACAACTGAGACTCGAGCGCTGCGATATGACTGTCTTTCTTTTGTTTCGAAGCCTTGCGCGACTGGCTTTTGGCTGGCATACCATCTCTTGCCAGTGCCTCAGTCGCGCGAACACTCAGGCCCTGGGCAAATACTTTCATCGCAATCGCGTGCTGTTCATCTGGTGGCAGCGTCAAAAGCGCACGCGCGTGCCCCATTTCTATTTTGCCGGTTGCGAGCATGTCGGAAACCCGCTCGTCCAGATCCAGCAATCGAATTAGGTTGGAAACTGAGGCTCGCGAACGCCCCACAGCGTCTGCTACCGCCAGATCCGTCATGCGGAATTCATTTTTTAAACGATGAAGCGCCCGCGCTTCTTCAAGCGGATTCAGGTCTTCACGCTGAATGTTTTCGATTAACGTCACCGCAGCGACTGCGTTATCGTCCATATCGCGAACGATAGCGGGAATACTTTTTAACCCTGCCAGCTGTGCTGCGCGCCAGCGTCTTTCACCGGCGATCAACTCATAACCGCCTCCACGCTTCCTGAGCAGGATGGGCTGTATCAAACCCTGCGCGGTAATTGAGTCTGCAAGCTCCTGTAATGATTCCGGATCAAAATGTACTCGCGGCTGATAAGTGCCACGGCTGATCGCATCCACAGGAATATCTGACACACTGCTTTGCGGATCTGCCACTGGTGTCTGTAGCGCAGTTTCTACTGGTGCAGAAGCGGCAGACGCCGATGGAGCAGTTTTATTTGACTCTATATCTGTAGCCGGATGTTCAGCAGTTGCCACTGGTGCTGCAATCTCAACTTCCTTGAGCAATGCACCCAAACCTCGCCCCAAACCACTCTTTCTAGTTGTCGCCACTTAAAGGTATCCCCGTTGCCGGCTGGTGCACTCACGGCGCCAGTGGCAATTCATTGTTTGATTCTGCTGAACTGGCCGCCGGGCCACTTGTGTTGTTGTTAGATTGGTTGTTCGCTTGGTCGCTCGTTTGGCTGTTGGATCGATCCGTCGCCTGGGTTGCAGGTTCCACAGTCTGCACCAAAGAATCTGAAACAGCAGGTTTATGCCTGTTATTGCCCATCTCACGACGAATTATTTCACCAGCCAGCGCCAAATACGCTATCGAGCCCCGAGAAGACTTATCGTAATACACAATCGGCTGTCCAAAACTCGGAGCCTCCGCAAGTCTGACATTACGCGGAATGATGGTTCGGTAAACACGCGACTCGAAGTGCTCGATCAGCTGGTCTGACACTTCATGCCCCAGCTTGTTTCGGCCGTCGAACATTGTGCGCAGAATGCCCTCAATAGCCAAACCCGGATTCACTGATCCCTGCACTTCTTTGATGGTTTGCAACAGTGAAGACAACCCTTCAAGGGCATAGTATTCACACTGCATTGGAATCAGCACGCCATTAGAGGCAACGAATGCATTCAGGGTTAGAACATTCAGCGCCGGCGGACAATCAATGTAAATGTAGTCATATTCCGAACTGATTGACTGTAGTGCTTCAGCCAGCTTTCGTTCCCGTCCGTTGGTGCTCATGAGTTGTACTTCTGCGACAGTGAGATCGGCATTGCTTGGCAGCACATCAAATTTCACATGCTCCGGCCTGACTATCGCTTCACTTGCCTGACAGCTACCGATTAGCACATCACAGCTTGTTAGCTGCGAACTGTTTTTATCGACGCCGGCGCCTGTAGTCGCGTTACCCTGCGGGTCCAGATCAACCAGCAAGACCCGGCGTTGAGTTTCCCCGAGTGCCGCACACAGATTAATTGCGGTTGTGGTTTTGCCCACACCACCTTTCTGATTTGCGATTGCAATTATTTTAGCCATGGAACTCCCGGAGTCGGCGAAACCATCCCGGCGCACTATTAATAATCACGCACTAGAAGTCTGGTCTCGCTGCAATATTACTATGTTGCGCTCAGCGGTTTCATCGGGAATCGTTAATTTGGCCGTCTTGATCAGTGAAAAACCTGCAATATTCGCCAAATAGTTTTGCTCCGGCATCTGCCCGACCATGGCCAGCAGGCGCCCACCCTGCGGCAACAGATGCCGGGTCAAAGCGGCCAGCTTGTCAGGTGCCGCAAACGCCCGTGCAATCACAAAGTTCGCCTGTTGTGAGACTGCTTCAACGCGACTGTGCAGTGCAGTGACATTGCCAAGTCTGAGCTCTGCTGCTGCCTGCTGAATAAAGCGGGTCTTTTTCGCCACACTATCGATCAGCGTTACATTCATGTGAGGTTTAAGAATGGCTAGTGGAATACCCGGCAATCCAGCCCCGGCGCCAACGTCTATCAGCGAGTCACTATCGATAAACTCGTGCACTGATAACGAATCAAAGATGTGACGACTAACCATTTCTAGAGGATCACGCACAGCGGTCAGGTTGATAACCTTGTTCCACTTGACCAGCAACTCTACATAGGCTGCAAGCGACCTGCATTGATCTTCAGTAACATCGATCTGCATCAATTCGAGGCCACTTTGTAGCGCATCGTGTAACTTAAGGTCTGGCAATTTCTCGTCGCAAAGGTGAATCGAACTGTATTCTAACTTTCTTGAGAACATTTCAGAGGACTTCCTTCACTGGCACTTCCTTCACCAGCTACTGAAAACTGAGCAATTCGAACATCCCGCCACACTACTCGACTACAAAACGAGACTAGTGCAAAGACTCAGCCGCAATATTTTCATCAAGTCTGATCTCATCAGTGAATGCTACTCTGATTAAACGCGCCAATTCCTGTATGACACTGTCACTACCCGTGCCTACACGCTCTGCAATGCGCAGGTTCACGCAGTAGGTCGGCAACTTTGGCAGACGGTTGTCTGTATCAATCACCTCAACCAGTCCTGGCGCTTTGAAGCCGTAAATATCTGCGCGTACCCCAAGATCAGCGACACAAGCAACCGATGCTGCATGGGCGTTGTTACCCGAATCCACCGCATTAACCCACGAAATACCAGCTGCATCGAGTGCCGCAATCGCAGGTTTCTTAAACGCACAAATGCGGGTGAACGCCAGCGGCAGCGGATCCTGTCGCCATGCGTTACCGTCTACAGCACCGGTCCATACCAGGTCGCGTTGCAGTAGATTTTCGCAGCCTTCTCCTGTGTTGTGTTCTGTGGTGATAATCACATCGAGCTTACCTGCATTAAATCGCTCCAACAGGCTAGCCGAGTGTTTACAGAAAAGCCGAACTGATGCCTGCGGGTAAGTCTGCACAAACTGCTTCAGTATTCCGGGTATATGCGGTTCTACGATATCCTGCGGCACACCAAAGCGTACCTCACCAACATCATCATGCTGTATTAAGCGGTTGACGGTTTCATCGTTGAGACTGACGAGTCTTCTCGCGTAGCTTAATAACCGTTCGCCTTCAGCAGTCGCTACCATTCCACGGGCATTGCGCACTACCACCGGCACACCGAGCAATTCTTCCAGACGTTTAAGCTGCATACTGACCGCAGATTGCGTCAGGTGCAGCTTGTTTGCAGCACGTGTAACACCCGCCGTTTCAACTACCGTAATAAACGTTCGAAGCGTTGCGATATCGAGGTTTCTCGGCACATCTTTCCCCTGGTGCTTCTATTCACTGTTTAAGACTTTCGATGCCATTGACAGGCTTTGACTTTCTTCCGGACAAGATACCAGTGAACCTTAACACCCGCCAATGTTGCAAATCACATTGATTGATTTTGATTATCAAAATCTTTCGTTGGGGTTTAGCAGCGTACTGACCGACACTCTCCCTACGCGCCACAAGCGCGTCTCAAAAAGGGAGACTAGCGATGCAATCACTATCGCAAAGAAGACCCTGCTACAAGCAGAGTCAGCGTTGCCAACTTGGCAGCGCCAAACCAGGCGTCCGACAATACCCGATTCGATCAGTGGGTAATTACCTGAAATCTATTTTGGATGTAGTCGTAAAGCCGCAGCCAAACTACAGCAGCTCACTGAAACATCTCACTGAACATCAATTGAGGGATATCGGCTTTACTCGTGATCCGCCTAACTGGAAAATCCCCGACACCGATGTCGGCTTGCTACAAAGCGGTTTGCACGAACTGTGTCGTACGCGAATCAGACGCCTGCCGAGAGGTTAGTACGATAGGTGCTGTGCCGGAATTTTCACAGCACAGTCGGCAGAGCGAGTCGAAAAAATGTGGGTATAGCAGGTGTGGCCGCGGTTTAGTGTGCCACACCTGCCCGACTTACCGCGCGCGGCTCAGGAACCTTCTTTTAAGAGTGGTCAGCGATAACAGCAATACCATCAGCAACGTTGTCGTGCCGCCTCCGCCACTGTCTGAAGAGGTTTCACTACCACTTGAGTCATCATTCAACGATAGCGCTTTACTTATGGCTGAGACCTCAGCATCTGTAGCAATACGGAAGTTATCGAAGAAGGCATACTGATCGGTAGATGGAGCCCACGAGGCGTCCGCTCCACCATAGAATGTGCTGAAGTAAAACAGGTTAATACCAATATTAGCGCTCTTGCGGAACATGTACTTTTGTTCGCTTAAGACCTTCTTTCCATCGATCCATGCTTCAAGAATGCCATCGGCTACTCCCGGGGTATTCATAACTACTCTGTGTTGAACCCTGTGCCAGGTACCCGGCTGGGCATCGACACCCCAGAATTCATCATCACCAAAAAAGCTTACCTGATCTGCATGGTAGACATAGTTCTCGAGCTGGCCGCCTTCACGCCACATACCACGTGCACTCCAGCCATCAAAACCATCCGGAAATCCGCCACCGGTATTACAACCGCTGGTTGGTGACAACGTATTATCGTAGCCGCACAGGCCAGGCAACTTGCCACCTCGTACAAAGTCAAAACCCTCTGAAAACTTTACATCATAAGAAAGATATAGCTCTTCATAGCTTGCAGGCAGGTCAACACCGAAATTAACATCAGAAAGAAAAGCTGCCGCACCCGCCGCTCCGTACTTGTTTCCTGGGTAGGTTACCCGTAACGAATTGCCTCGTTCCGAGTCGGCAACTATGTTTACTCTGCGCTGAGTAAAACCTAAATGCCAAAAGGGTGTTTGCCAGTCAGCATTCACTTCAGTGGAGCCATAAGCACCCAATGCTGCTGATTCAAAGTCCTGTTCAAACACAACTCCCTTAAATACTTTTTTGGCAACCACCTCACAGACCTGATTGTTCTGGAAACCCCAGCCATCACCATCAGGATCAGTGTCTACTGCTGCACCAAAGCACTCAGGGAATCTCGAGGTAGCAGTTACTCTGCAGCTGCTTTCATTTTCCCAACCCCAGCCATCCGCGTTATCGTCAGAGGCACGGTATTCACAGGAGCGATGAGCGATAGGTGCAATAATGGGTGTAAGCGCGACACTTGCTACCTGACACGACGCACCATTCTCCCAACCCCAGCCATCGCCATCACTGTCAGACGCACTGGATTCACAGACCGGGTTGCTGTTTCTCACTTTAGCAACGACGCTACAAGACGCACCATTCTCCCAGCCCCATCCATCTCCGTCTGGATCGCTGGAGGGTTGCTCACAAACAGGAACCCCGTTATTTACCGCTTTTTCATGGGTTGCTACTTTACAGCTGGCATTATTCTCCCATCCCCATCCATCTCCATCACTGTCAAAAGAGGCGCTTGAACAGGTAGGCAGCTGAACAGCTGCAGCAGGCGTTTGCGAATCATCATTGGCCAACAGAGGAGTGGATTCCGACTGACAGACCTTACCCGCCGGCAGCGGCCATTCTTCGTTAGCATCGTACTCACACGGAATTTCAGCGGCACTTAACGAACCGGATGCAAACAGCACTACAGCAATAAGACTCGAGCAAACGTTTTCCGTTTTCACCACACACTCCAATACATTTCAAGACGACAGCAGACTGACAAATCAACCAACCTTAAGAAGTAAATTGCTTGTCTTAAAATCCTTAGCGGTATACAAAGCGCTGAATTGACGGAACGTGTCAGAAAATAAACAAAATTACGTTTCAGCACGGAAAGATTTGGGCTCATCCCAAGAGATATAGCATTTAGAATTAGTCCATTCTTTTATGGAATGATTTGCAAATATCTGAAAATAAAGAACTTAGACGTCTTGCTAAAATCTGGCTCGACTACCGCCATGGGTTTGCGTAATCCGTATCAACTCACTGTCAATTAGCCGAACGTACTAGTGATTAAATTCGCAGCTTGGCTAGACTCTACTCGCCTGGATCATCGCAATAGACGGTAAGATGAAAAACAGCTCTATGATAATTGTCACCTGCATTACCCTTGGCCTACTGACAATCTACCTCGCCCGAACCTTTGGAGTTCTCGGTGGATGACTCTGAAAACCAAACGACAAGTTGGCAGTTAGCGTTTGCCGCTCAAAGTCCATTCGATTTAGAAATCATTCCATCTTTCAGGCGATTTGTCCGACACGACGATCGAGCAGTTGCTGCTTCTTCAAACTCACCAACAACAGCGATACGGCTGCGGGTGTAACACCAGGTATGCGGGATGCCTGACCAACTGTGTCAGGCCGCTGCTCTGACAGCTTTTGCTGCACTTCTGAAGACAAGCCAGATACATTAGCGTAATCAAACGACTGTGGTATTCGCGATTCTGAATAACGCGATTGTTTTTCGATTTCCTCCTGCTGCCGTTCTATATAACCCTGATAACGTATTTGGGTTTCCAACTGCAGCAGCGCTGCTTTGTTGTTGACCGGAAATCGATCAGGAAAAATCTTTTGCAAACCAGTGCAGTCAATTTCAGGGCGGCGCAATAAATCCAGAACCTGCTGATCTTTCTGTACATGAACATCAAACGCCTGTTCTATCTTGCGCGCATCATCCGATGCCGCATGCACAAACCACTTAGCTATTGATTCGCGATTGCGTTCGATTGCTTCGACCTTGTTATTAAATTGTTGCCAGCGGTTATCATTAACCAAACCCAGCTCACGGCCTTTCTCTGTGAGTCTTAAATCCGCATTATCCTCACGCAACAACAATCGATACTCCGCTCGACTGGTAAACATGCGATAGGGCTCTAAAGTGCCGCGGGTAATCAGATCATCGATTAAAACACCAATGTAGGCCTCATTACGACGCGGTGACCAGGCTTCAAGTCCTTTTACCGCACGCGCTGCATTTATTCCTGCGACCAACCCTTGCGCACCAGCCTCTTCATAACCGGTGGTACCATTAATCTGACCCGCGAAGTACAGACCATCGATAAACTTGGTTTCAAGTGACGCATGCAGATCACGTGGATCAAAGAAATCATATTCGATTGCGTAACCCGCACGGGTGATATGAGCGTTCTCAAAGCCTTTGATGCTATGTACATAATCCAGCTGAACTGAAAACGGCAGACTGGTAGAAATACCGTTCGGGTAGACCTCATGAGTATTTAACCCTTCAGGTTCAATAAAAATCTGATGCGAAGTTTTATCGGCAAAACGTACTACTTTGTCTTCAATTGATGGACAGTAGCGCGGACCGACACCTTCAATATTGCCGGAATACATCGCCGACTTTCCCAGGTTGGCATTGATAATTTCATGCGTCTTTTCATTCGTATGCGTGATATGGCAATGCACCTGCTCAGGATGATCAGCCTCACTACCCAGGTAAGAAAATACCGGCCGCGGAGTATCACCCGGTTGTGCTTCCAGTTGCGAATAATCGATGGTTTTGCCATCAATACGAGGGGGTGTGCCGGTTTTTAGTCGTGCCACTCGAAACGGCAAAGCGCGTAGTCTTTTTGCCAAGGCATTCGACGGTGCATCACCTGCTCTGCCACCCGCCTGCTGCACATCACCGATATGAATTTTGCCACCTAAAAAGGTACCGACTGTCAGCACCACGGAAACTGCGTTAAACCTGAGCCCGGATTCAGTAACGACACCGCTACAACGATTGGTGGCTTCATCGACAATCAAATCATCGACCGATTGCTGAAAAATATGCAGACCCTGCTGGTTCTCTACAGCAGTTCTGATCGCTGCACGATAAAGCGCACGGTCTGCCTGCGAACGAGTGGCGCGCACCGCCGGGCCTTTTCGAGCATTGAGTGTTCGAATGTGAATGCCTGCCGCATCTGCAGCTTTGGCCATGATGCCACCAAGCGCATCAATTTCTTTCACCAAATGGCCTTTGCCAATACCGCCGATAGCCGGGTTACAGCTCATCTGACCGATTGTTTCGATATTGTGGGTCAGCAAAAGCGTCCGCGCACCCGCACGGCTTGAAGCCAGTGCGGCTTCGGTACCAGCATGGCCACCGCCAACGACGATGACATCATATTTTGTTTGGTCGCTCATTGCGGTTTTCGCTTGCTGTCGAGGATACGTTGCCCGCACATTATAGACCGATGTCTAACAGCAAATAAGATAAGTGTCTGAAAACAGGCCTTTATCTCTGCACAACAACAGCGCTTTCAGGGAAGTGATGGCAGCAACGAAATCTTACCTAAATCATAACCGTTGCTTTGCGCAAGGTTATCGAGCGCCTGAAGCTCAGCGTTAGTCAAAACAATCTGCGTGGCGACAGGTGAAGAAAAACTGGCCCCAAATGGCATCATATCGTGACATAGTTTGCTGCCTTCGATTCTGTACACCTGCCCCGCCTCATTCATGCCCGCCAGCCCGCCAGAGATTCTAAACCGAATTGTACCGGGTAAGGACAAGACCCCTCTGTGGTCATAAATCCACGCGCACGTGTGCTTATTTACCGATACAAAATCTCGAAAAAATCTCACCGAGTAAGTCATCACTGGTGAATTCACCGGTAATCAAATTTAATTGATCCTGCGCTAAACGCAGTTCTTCAGCAGAAAGCTCTCCGGCACTTGAATCCTGCAGATGTCGATGGCCTGACCTAATGTGTGATTGGGCTTTCGTAAGTGCATCAATATGCCTTCTTCGAGCCATCAATGCCCCTTCTGCGGTTTTTTCAAAGCCGGCACATTGCTTTATGTGTTCACGTAGTTGCGATATTCCCTCACCGGTTTTTGCAGAAACCAACAGCATGTTTTCCAGCTGTTGTATTCCGCTCTGCAAATCGGCCTTATTTAAAACAAAGCTGACTGGAATACCATCCGGTAGTTCATCAAGCAAACTTTGCTCAGGTTCACAGCCCGCTTCCACAACGAATAAAATTCGATCAGCCTGGTTTATCTGATCATGGGCACGCCTGACCCCCTCTTGCTCTATCGGGTCATCGCTGTTTCTTAAGCCTGCCGTATCAACGATATGAATTGGCATACCGTCGATGTTGATTTCCTCTTTTAGTACATCACGGGTGGTGCCTGCAATATCGGTGACTATCGCTGTGTCCTGCCCCGTCAATCGATTTAGCAGACTCGACTTACCCACATTAGGCAATCCTGCAATAACAATACTGATCCCGTCTCTGAGTAACACACCCTCCTCACTTCTTTGCAGCAGCTGCGTCACAGACGACTCAAGTGTGGTAAACCGATCAGTGAGTTCTGAGTCTTTTAAAAATTCGATTTCTTCTTCGGCAAAATCCAATGCCGATTCTATATACACGCGGCAATTCACCAGCTGCTCAAGAATTACCTGTATCTCTGCAGAAAACTCACCCTGCAGCGAGCGCACTGCAGCACTGGCAGCTTCGGTCGTACTCGCTTCAATTAGATCACTGACAGCTTCAGCCTGAGCCAGATCTATTTTGTCATTCAAAAAAGCACGTTCGGTAAACTCGCCGGGTCTGGCAACTCTGGCACCGGCATTGGTAGCGACATCCAGCAACTGATCGAGCAACACATGGTTTCCATGTGACTGCAGCTCCAATACATCTTCACCCGTATAGGAATTCGGGCCTTTAAAATAGAGTGCGACACCCTGATCAATGACGGCACCAAAGCTATTAAAAAAAGGTGTGTAGCGTGCCTGCCTGGGTTTTAACGTTTGCTTCGTGATAAGAGATGCAATCTCAAGCGAACGAGCGCCACTGATTTTTACAATACCAATGGCGCCCTTGCCTGAAGCGGTCGCGATAGCCGCTATGGTGTCCGTATTTTCGGACACGCAAGTTCGCTACTTTTCCGCCAGCACGTGACGGGTAATGTAGTACTGCTGCGCTATCGACAAGGTGTTGTTTACCACCCAGTACAACACCAGTCCCGCCGGGAAGAACGCAAAGAATATGGTAAATACAAATGGCATAGCCATGAATACTTTCGCCTGAATCGGATCTACCGGTGCCGGATTCAGTTTTTGCTGAATAAACATGGTAACGCCCATAATCAATGGCAACACATAGAACTTATCTTTCAAAGACAGATCTTGAATCCACAGAATCCACGGTGCCTGACGCAACTCAACGCTTTCAAGCAATACCCAGTACAGGGAAATAAACACGGGTATTTGCACCATGATTGGCAGACATCCGCCAAGTGGATTGACCTTTTCTTTCTTATACAGATCCATCGTCGCCTGGCCCATCTTGGCACGATCATCACCGTAGCGCTCTTTCAAAGAGGCCAGTTCCGGTTGCAGTTTGCGCATGCGGGCCATGGAACGATAACTTGCTTCAGAAAGTTTGTAGAAAATTGCCTTGATACACATGGTCACACCAACAATCGCCCAGCCCCAGTTACCGACAATTGAGTGAATTTTTTGTAGCAGCCAGAAAATCGGTTTGGCAATTACCGAAAGGAAGCCGTAGTCAACGGTAAGGTCCAGTTTTGGTGCAACAGCTTTCATACGATCTTGAATTTTCGGGCCAACAAAAAAACCGGATTGCAGTTTACCGGCACCACCTGCCGGGACTTGAATCGCCTCTGACTGCAAGCCGATGATATGGCGCTGATCTCTACTCATGGTATAGATCTTATTGGTTTCATCCTGCCCTGGAATCCAGGCGCCGAGAAAATAGTGCTCGATAATGGCAGCCCAGCCACCTTTGGTTGATGTCTGGTGGCCGGCATCGTCAAAGTCACCGAAGTCTATTTTTTCGTAAGGGTCCTGATCTGTACTGACAACACCACCAATAAAGGTATAGATGAAACTCTGGGTTTCATCATCTGTCACCGGCTTACGACGCAACTGGCGATACTGGTTAAAGCTGAGCGCATTACCCGTGTTGTTCTGGATATCGTATTCAACGTTGATCAGATAACGATCGCGTTGGAATACAAATGTTTTGATAACGGTGATTCCATTTTCAGCCTGCCAAACCATCGGTACCCTGACCTCGTCCTGATCACCCAGGTTGTATTCTGTTTTTTCTACCTGGTAGATCGCGTGATGGTTAGGTGCTTCTCCACTGGCACTTTGCAATCCTGATTGGGCAACAAAATATTCGGCATTGGAGTTACTCATCAGCACAAACGGATCATCCGGCGTTTCCAGTGCCGTCGGATATTGAAGCAACTTAACAATGTTGATATCACCGCCCCTGGTGCTCAGGGTCACTTCAAACGTATCAGTGGTAACAACAACATTTTCGCCAGCGGCAGTTCCGTCGGCGGGCTGAGTCACTGATTGCTGCCCATCAGTAACCGGCGTTGGAAGATCATTATTGGCAGCGGCAACACCAGCCGCAACACCCGCGGCTCCGGTTGCGGCCTGGTTAATTCCACCTTGATCAACTGTTGGCGCGGTTAGTCCTGGCTGATTACCGGCCACTGCGGGTTCTGGTTTTGGACCATAATCGATTCGCCACGAAGTCCATACCTGCAATAGCAGGAATCCAAGCGCCGCCCACAACAGAATGCGCTGATTATCCATGAGCAGTCCGCCCTGGTATGACAAGGCAAAGCATGACCTGGCTAATGATTATCTTCATTGAGGCTGACTTATTTTCTACTGACATTTTCTTGGGTGTTTGTTAGCGGTATCTGAAACTGCGTCCGGCACAGGATCATACCCGTGAGATCCAAAAGGGTTACAACGAAAAATACGTTTTGCGCCCAACCACAGCCCTTTTACTGCACCATGCGTCTGGATTGCTTCAATTGCATATTCAGAACAGCTAGGTGTGTATCGGCAATGTGGAGGCAACATCGGGCTAATAAAGCGTCGATACAAACCGATCAGAAGACACAGCGCGCTACGCATTCTTTGAGACCCGAGACCAGTGCTTTTCCAAACTTTCTAGAATATCTTGATTGCTGGCAGTAACACTGGCGTGTCGAGCGAGCAGTACGATATCAAACCCAGCCAGCGAATGCTTGTGTTGTCTAAAGGATTCTCTGACCAATCTTTTAAGTCGATTGCGATCAACTGCTCTCTTGGCGCATTTTTTTGCCACTGCCATACCCAAACGGGCTGTGTGGCGAGTAATTTGAGACAGGCATTTGTCACGATCGGTACCAGGCTCAGACGCACCCGAATCCTGGTGTGCATCGTGGTTTTCACGGCTAAGGATGGTGAAGTAGCGATCCGCTGAACGTGAGTTTTTATTAAAAACCCGAGTGTATTGCCAGGCGTTGGTAAGTCTCGAATCTCTGGAGAACCGAGTGTCGTCTTGTTGCGACATGAATTCTCCCAAGGAACTTAAACTGGGGACGTGAAACGGACCTCTTACAGAGCGTCGATCACAGATGATCACGCTACTACCACTACCAGTTGTGGTCAGGAATTTACGCGTCCGCTACATGAGCTGTGGTTGGTAATTCCTGGCAAACTTAACGGTGGTTAAAAATTAACCAATCTGCTGTTTGCAAAGACTTATCCCAAAGGCGAAATCAGGCAGAAAGTCGTTTACGACCCTTTGCTCTTCTGGAACGAATTACCGCTCTGCCGCCTCGAGTTGCCATGCGCGCACGGAAGCCGTGTGTGCGCTTGCGTCGCAGATTGCTTGGCTGAAAAGTCTGTTTCATTTTAAATTACCGGTAGCTGCATGGCAGATGACGTAGCCCGCAGATTAATTGGTGTAACTGAAAGTTAGCTCTCTGATTATCGCTACTAAAACGTCTCACGTCAATGATTACACTTGGCTTTCAAATCCAAATCAACTGTGGATAACTTTCACAAACAGTAATAGACTATTTTTCGTCGTTGTGAAGCACCGGCTTTCAGGAACTTAATAGATTTGCCCGTGCTCCATCCGCACAGATCTGTACAAACCCGCGCAAACCACTCCGTAGGTTCCAGTATTGCCATCTTTGCTGCGGCCGCTTGCATCACCCATGTTTTGTTTTTACCGCATAAATATAACTATATTTCTTTTTTTGGACCTTTTGGTCCACACCGGGGAGAGCGTCTAATTGTCGGTCTGGAATCGTTGTCTGTCGCACTTATCAAATGAACTGTCAGTCCAGGAAATGACCACATGGGTTTTATGCCTGCAAGCCAATGAAACAGATCAGGGGATAAAACTTCTCGCGCCCAATGAATACGTGCGTGAAAAAGTAGCGAGTAGCTACGCCACCAGAATTAGAGAAATTGCTGTAAAGCTTGCTCAAAGTGACGAGTTCAAGGTTCTGGTAGACGTTGGCAACGGTGCACCTGCAAAACCTATAGCTAGCGATGCCGCCGGTAATGCACATCAGCAACCAATAAGTGCTCAAACTGCCACCCGTGGCAACACCGCGCCGCAAAATACCAAGCCACGCAGAGAATTCGAGACAGCGCTCAACAAGGACTTTAACTTTGATACTTACATCGAAGGTAAATCCAACCAGTTTGGACGTGCCGCGGCACTTCAAATAGGAGAAAACCCGGGTGGCTCCTACAACCCGCTATTTATCTACGGTGGTGTCGGCCTCGGGAAAACCCATTTAATGCAGGCAGTTGGCAACCTTATGGTTGAGCGCGGTGCGCGCAAGGTTCAGTACCTGCACTCTGAAAAATTTGTCCGTGAAATGGTGCAATCACTTCGCAATGGCACCCAGGATGAATTCAAAAAACACTACCGAAGCCTGGACGCATTACTAGTGGATGACATTCAGTTCTTCGCTAATAAAACCCAAACGCAGGAAGAATTTTTCCACACCTTTAACGCTCTGTTAGAGAATGGCCAGCAGATCATCATGACCTGTGATCGCTACCCTCAGGAAATAGATGGCGTTGAAGAGAGACTTAAATCGCGTTTTGGCTGGGGCTTAACCGTTGCTATCGAGCCTCCGGAACTCGAAACCCGGGTAGCCATTCTCAATGCTAAAGCAGAACAATACGGTTACGAATTATCTGAAGAAGTCAGCTTCTTTATAGCCAGCAGAATCGCCTCCAATGTGCGTGAACTGGAGGGTGCTTTACGTCGAGTAGCGGCAAACTCACAGTTCACTGGCAAACCTATAACAACAGACTTTGTTAAAGACGCATTAAAAGATCTGCTCGCGGTTAGAGACAGACTTGTGACAGTGCAAAACATTCAAAAGACAGTTTGTGATTACTACCAGGTCCGCAATTCAGACCTGTTATCTGCAAAACGCAATCGTTCTATTGCACGTCCCAGGCAAGTGGCCATGTATCTGTCGAAAAAATTAACTCGCCACAGCCTGCCTGAGATTGGTGAAGCGTTCGGCGGGCGCGACCATACAACGGTATTGCACGCATTCAGAAAGATCACCGAGCTGTCTCAGTCTGACAGTCGTATAGAAGAAGATATTAAGCACCTGACCCGCGCCCTCTCGCAATAACCTGTGCAGTAACTCAAGACCTATGTGAATCGGAAGTTAAGTTTGTATAGATGGTTTATTCAGAGAGAACGTGGACGGTAAAATTTTAAGCTAATTGCCCTTGTAATTACACCGCTTGTGCCTGTGTCTGGTATGGTCAATTAGCTGTTGATAAGTTGTGGGAACTTGCGGGAGTAAATTTAAGCATCCGATTTATCCAAGTTTAGTCTCAGGTTATCCACAGGATCGGGAGTCGGTTTTCCCTCACCGTATTCATATTTAACACATTGATTTAATTGGAATTTATTGGGTTATGTACAGATTTATTCTGCTTAATAACTACAGAAATAAGTATTAAATAAAAAACCTTATATATATTGGCAAACATGAAATTCGCAATTTCCAAACTTGAACTCTTCGCACCGTTACAACAAGTGGTCGGTGTTGTAGAACGTAAACAGACCCATGAAGTCATGAACAATCTGTTGTTTGTAGCGACGGACGATAGTCTGGAAATTACGGGTACAGACAATGAAGTTGAGCTCATTACAAAAATACCGCTGATCGTATCGGAGCCGGGTCGCTCCACTATTCCGGCTCGCAAGTTGTTTGATATCTGCCGCTCGCTCGATGACAACGCCAGACTTGATTTTGAGGTTGATAACGAGAAGGCTAAAATCAAAACTGGCAAGAGTCGGTTTACTCTAGCTACCCTGCCCGTTGATGAATTTCCATTAGTAGATGCGCTCACCGATGCAACGGTAATTTCACTGCCGCAAAAGCAACTGGATCGCGCTATTAAACGCACATCATTTGCGATGGCTCAGCAGGATGTTCGCTATTACCTGAATGGATTATTGCTACAGATTGCCGAGAATGAGCTTTGTTGTGTAAGTACTGATGGACACAGACTGGCGTTGCACAAGACGCCAATTGACATTGATGGCAGTGAAACCATATCTGCAATCATTCCACGCAAAGCCATCAATGAACTATCTCGTCTGATAGATGACACTGACACTGATATCACACTGAATTTCACCAGCAACCATCTACAGGTGAAACTTGGAGCACTACAGCTCACCTCTAAACTCATTGATGGAAAATTTCCGGATTACGACAAAGTGATTCCGCTTGCCAGTGATAATGTGGCTATTGTGGACCGAGATCTACTGAAACAGGCACTGAGCCGAAGTGCGATTCTTGCCAATGAAACCTATAAAGGCGTGAGAGTCACCCTGGATAAAGACCTGCTGGGCATTCAAACCAATAATCCTAAACATGAAGAAGCTGAAGATGAACTGCAGATTGATTACAGCGGACAGCCAATAGAAATAGGCTTTAACGTCGTATATTTGCTGGATATACTGAATGCGATCGATTCGGAATCAGCTGAACTTAATGTCAGCGATAACGTTAGCAGCATGGTGATACATCCGGCTGACGACAAGCAGAGCACTTACGTTGTCATGCCAATGCGCCTGTAATCCTATCGATAGCCAATTGTCTTTCGTTAGCTAATTCGGTGTAACCTCGCAGGATGCTTCACTCTCCCTGCTTTGCCGTCAATATAATTGCGCAGATCTTTTGCGCGGCAGGTTTTACATGCATCTAACAACATTGGACGTTGTTGGAGTCAGAAACCTTACCCATGTTCAAATTCAGCCTGGTAGCGGCATTAACTACTTTTATGGTGATAATGGCGCCGGCAAAACCAGCTTACTCGAAGCGATCTCCCTACTCTCTGTTGGTCGCAGCTTCCGGTCCGGAAAAATCTCGACGATTATTTCCGGTGAGACTACCGAGCTTACCGTTAGTTGCCAGGTTCACGATGCAAAGCTGGATTCAAGTCAGCGTGTCGGAATTTGTAAATCACGTGATTCCACGACCGCTCGCATAGATGGTCAGAATATCAACCGATTGTCAGCTCTTGCGCTGGCCGTGCCGAGTGTTGCGATCTCCACGCGAAACCATGAGCTGGTCGAAGGCGGTCCTGGCGAGCGACGAAACTATCTTGACTGGATACTGTTTCACGTGGAGCACACCTTCGTACAGTTATCGAAACAGTATAAGACGGCATTATCACAAAGAAACGCGGCGTTGCGACGTGGAGCCTCGAATGATCTGGTGTCGATGTGGAATAAAGAACTTTCAGAATCAGGCGAAGCAATTGCACTAATGCGTGAAAAAATTAGCACGCTGGTTCAGAATCGACTAACTGCATTTTCTACCCGGCTTGGGAATGCTGATATTCTCCCGGACTTACAATATCGGCGTGGCTGGACTGCAGAACAATCCTTGAGCGATACATTGAAAAGTAGCCTGGATAATTGCAGGCGGCTCGGAACAACTTCTATCGGACCTCATCGGGCGGATGTAAAACTGAAGGTTCAGGGTGATGAGGCCAGATACGTTCACTCCCGCGGGCAACAAAAGCTACTGGCAATTTTAATGAAGCTCGTACAGGTAGATCTATATGTTAGTCACCACGGTCAGGCACCTATTTTATTGTTTGATGATATGCCCTCGGAACTTGACGAACAGGCGCGTGAATTTGTCATGGCCTATCTACAATCGAGCTCTGTGCAGGTCTTTTTGACAGGCGTAGAAGATATTTCAAAAACGATACAAGATGTAAATAAACTGTTCCACGTGAAACGTGGCGAAATTCAAAACGTGGTATAGTAGGGGGTTCGGAAAAGAGACCTCTAATGGCAGACGACGACAACACGACAGACTCGGAAGATTCGGGCCCTAACCAAGACTTAAGTAAAAGCTCAGGTGCTTACGATTCCAGCAATATCAAAGTCCTGAAAGGGCTGGATGCGGTAAGAAAAAGACCAGGGATGTACATCGGTGATACCGATGACGGTACCGGCTTGCATCATATGGTGTTCGAGGTTGTTGATAACTCCATAGATGAGGCATTGGCCGGGCACTGTAGTGAGATTGGTGTGACGGTTCACATCGATAACTCGATTACTGTGCAGGACGATGGTCGTGGAATTCCGGTAGATATGCACGAGGAGGGTAAATCTGCAGCTGAAGTCATCATGACCGTTTTACATGCTGGCGGTAAGTTCGACGATAACTCATACAAGGTATCAGGCGGTCTGCACGGAGTAGGTGTGTCGGTGGTCAATGCATTATCTGAATCATTGAAACTAACTATTTGCCGTGATGGAAAAATTCACGAGCAATCCTACATAGACAGTGTGCCGGTAGCGCCGCTTGAAGTGGTTGGTGAGACTGCAGACACAGGGTCTAAAATCTATTTTAAGCCCAGTGCGGCAATCTTTACGCTCACCGAGTTTTCCTACGACATCCTCTGCAAAAGATTGCGTGAGCTTTCCTTTTTAAACAGTGGCGTAAGGATTCGGTTGCATGATGAGCGCTCAGGCAAAGAAGATATTTTTGAATACGAAGGTGGAATAGCTGCATTTGTACAACACCTGAACCGAAATAAAAATGCCATTCATAAAGATCCAATTCACCTGCGCCAGATGAAGGAAGAGGCGGAGGTAGAAGTTGCTTTGCAGTGGAATGATTCATACCAGGAAAACATTTACTGCTTTACAAACAATATTCCACAAAGAGATGGCGGTACCCATCTGGCGGGTTTCAGAGCAGCCCTGACAAGGACGCTTAATACCTACATGGAGCAGAACGGAATATCTACAAAGGCAAAGGTGGACACTACCGGCGATGATGCGCGGGAAGGGTTAACGGCTGTGTTGTCTGTAAAGGTGCCGGATCCCAAGTTCTCATCGCAGACTAAAGACAAGCTGGTCTCTTCAGAAGTCAGAGGGGCGGTTGAGTCTTCAATGAATGAAAAACTGTCCGAGTTTTTAATTGAAAACCCGGCAGATGCGAAAATGATTACTGCCAAGATTGTTGAAGCAGCAATGGCAAGGGAAGCAGCTCGAAAAGCACGTGAGATTACCAGACGGAAAGGTGTGCTGGATATCGCCGGGCTGCCTGGAAAATTGGCTGACTGCCAGGAAAAAGATCCAGCAAAATCAGAGATTTACCTTGTAGAGGGTGATTCTGCAGGTGGTTCAGCTAAGCAGGGTCGTGATCGACGTACCCAGGCGATTCTGCCGCTTAAAGGCAAGATCCTGAATGTTGAGCGCTCGCGTTTTGACAAGATGTTGTCCTCTGCTGAAGTCGGTACGCTGATCACAGCACTTGGCTGTGGTATCGGCAAACAAGAATTTGATCCGGACAAGCTTCGTTACCACCATATTGTCATCATGACTGACGCTGATGTTGATGGCTCGCATATCAGAACTTTATTACTGACTTTTTTCTATCGGCAGATGCCGGAGCTCATCGAAAGAGGGCATGTCTATATTGCACAACCACCTCTGTATAAGGTGAAAAAAGGCAAGCAAGAGCGTTATGTAAAAGACGATATAGAACTCAATGAATATCTGTTGGAACTGGCAATGAACGATGCCAGCTTGATCCCGATACCGGGAGGTAAGGCACTCGACTCAAAAGAGCTGGCTGCAATGGCAGAGTTATTCAACGATTCTCTTGGTGCGATAGAAATGCTCGGCCGCAAAATAGATAAAACTGTGCTTGATCAAATGTTGTCTATTTCTTCTCTGACCGACAGTCAGATCACAGACAAAGATGCGGTTCAAAAATGGGCTGACGAACTCCATACAGCATTGATGGCAAACTCAACAGACGGAAATTACTTTCAGCACAGGGTTGTAGAACATGAAGGTAAATATGGTGTGGAGCTTGAGCGTTGGTTACACGGCAATAAGCATATTATCAAGCTCGATCCAGTGCTGTTCGGCACCTCTGAGTACAAGGTAATTGCCAAACTTGCTGATCGGATGCATGGCTTGCTGCAGGAAGGTTCTGTGGTGCGGCGAGGTGAGCGGGAAAATGAGGTCAGCAACTTTGCAGAAGTGATGGACTGGTTGATGAAAGAGGCCAGACGCGGTCAGACAATTCAGCGCTACAAAGGGCTGGGTGAGATGAATCCAGAACAGTTGTGGGAAACCACAATGAATAAGGATGCTCGTCGCATGTTGCAGGTTCGTGTCGAGGACGCCATGCAGGCTGATGAAGTGTTCACCACATTAATGGGTGATCAGGTCGAACCGAGACGCGAGTTCATTGAACAAAATGCGCTGTCGGTATCAAACCTCGACGTATAGACCGAATTATTCACGAAATCGACGGCATTTCACTTGATCATTGATTCCATCTGTATAGGTGATATGTGAGGGATTCTTTTCTTTTGCAATTTTCAATAAGCCAAGCTTAGAAAATCAAGGGGTGCTACAAAGCCCTAAGATTTAAAACCAGGCACTGTGAAAACAAACCTCTGCGCGATATGCTCGCCACTACACGAATAATTCGGGCTAGTTGTCTGACAGCCCTGTTTTAATTGAATGTTTAGAGTCCCTGCCGTAACAGCTTTCGTGCTGGATATCTTACATAAATGCCGGGCAGGGCTGTAAACCTGTGCAGAGCGCTACTTTTAATACCAGTATGTGTACAACCGCGTGGCATTTGCCGATAACACAGACAGACTAAACGTACAGAGTAAATAACAATGCAAGGATATCTGGATCTCCCCGAGTTTTCTAAAATCGACCTGAGTCAGGTCGAGTCAAAGCTTGATGAGCTGCTGGTAAGAGCGGATCAGAAAATTGCAGCGTTGGAAAAAGTCACCGACCCTACCTGGGATAATTTCCTTTACGAGCTGGATGAAACGGTAGACGAGATTCAGCGATTTTACTCACCCGTTAGGCATATGAATGCAGTCGTTAACAGTGACCAGATTCGTGAAGTGCACAATGCCTGTCTGCCCAAGTTGACTGCCTGGTACACAGAGCTCGGTCAGAACCATGCGTTGTATCAACATACCCAAACAATTGCAGACAGTGAATCGTTCAAATCCTTTGATCAGGGGCAGCGCAAGAGTGTTGAGGATCAGTTGCTTAGTTTCAAGCTCGGTGGTGTAGCACTTCAAGGTAAGGACCGTAAGCGCTACCAGGAAATCGCTGCTGAGCTCAGTCAGCTGAGTACAAAATTCAATGAAAATGTGCTCGATTCAGGTAATGATTTCAGGCTCAACTTTAAAGACGCAAAAGCACTGGATGGCTTCCCGCAAAATTCTATTGATTTGGCGCTGCAATCAGCAAAAGAAAAGGATGAAGAAGGCTACAGTTTGACGCTCGATTTTCCAAACTACTACGCGGTGATGACCTTTGCCAATGATCGTGATCTTCGCAAGCAGATGTACTCTGCTTGGAACAGCCGTGCTACAGGCATACGCGATGAAAAATGGGACAACGCGCCAATCATCGAACAGACGATTAAGCTGCGTACTGAAAAAGCAGCATTATTGGGTTTTGACAGTTATGCCGATTACTCTATTGCCAACAAAATGGTCGACAGCCCGCAACAGGTTATTGATTTTTTGAATGATCTGGCAGACCGTGCCAAACCATCGGCGATGAAAGATTATAAAGAGCTCGAAGCATTTGCCACCCTTGAGGCAGAAATAAAAGTAGAGACGCTGGAACCGTGGGATGTTTCCTACTATTCCAATCAACTGAAGAAGAAACTCTACGATTTTTCAGAGCAAGACTTAAAGCCCTATTTTCCTGCCAGTCTTTGTGTGCCGGGCATGTTTGAAGTGACTGGCAGATTGTTTGGTATTGAAATCACTGAAGTCAAAGATGCTGACGTCTGGCATAAAGATGTCACTCTGTACCAGATTACAGATAAATCTAATGGCGAGCTTCGTGGTGCGTTCTACATGGATAACTATGCCCGCAGTGGTAAACGTGCCGGTGCCTGGATGGATGTCTGTGTAGGCCGAATGAAAAAGAAAGACTCGGTACAGCTACCCATTGCCTACCTTACCTGTAACCTGACTCCGCCGGTCGGTGATCAACCCGCGCTACTGACACACAATGAACTGACCACTTTGTTTCATGAGTTCGGTCATGGACTACATCATATGCTTACCCGGGTTGATTATGGCTCAGTGTCTGGCATCAGTGGTGTCGAGTGGGACGCCGTTGAGCTGCCAAGTCAGTTTCTTGAAAACTGGTGTTGGGAGCGTGAATCAATTGATCTGGTCAGTGGCCATTATGAAACCGGTGATAAGCTGCCGCAGGATTTACTAGACAAAGCCCGTACGGCGAAGAACTTTCAATCCGGTTTGACTACCGTCAGACAACTCGAGTTTGGTCTGTTCGATATGAAGACTCATTTGCGCACGGATAATCCAGACGCTGCAGCGATACAACAGATTCTCGATGATGTTCGTCGTGAAGTTGCAGCTTATGAAGTTCCAGCGGAAGTTAAATTTCAGAACGCTTTTTCGCACATTTTTGCCGGAGGCTATGCGGCTGGATACTTCAGCTACAAGTGGGCCGAGGTGTTGTCGTCAGATGCCTATGCAAAATTTGAAGAAGAGGGCATCTTCAATGAACAAACTGGCCGACATTTCATGCAGTCAATCCTTGAGAAAGGTGGTACGCAGAAAGCACTTGAGTTGTTTGTAGATTTCCGTGGTCGCAAACCGGAAATTGATGCTTTACTGCGTCATACCGGTCTCGCAGCTTGATTAAATGGGATATTAATACGCATTGAAATATCGTGATCTGAGGGAATTTATCGCGAGTCTTGAAGAGCGCGGTGAGCTAAAAAGAATAGGCCAGGCTATAGACCCGCATCTTGAAATGACAGAAATCAGTGACCGGGTGCTGCGTGCTGAAGGTCCGGCGTTGTTGTTTGAAAATCCTGTGGGCAGCAATATTCCAGCGCTTTGCAATCTGTTCGGCACACCAGCCAGAGTAGCTTATGGTATGGGTGAGCAAGATGTAGAAGCCTTGCGGGAAGTTGGCAAGTTGCTGGCTTTTTTAAAAGAGCCTGATCCCCCCAAAGGTTTGAAAGACGCTTGGAGTACGCTGCCGATTTTTAAAAAGGTGCTGGATATGGCGCCGAAAACTATTCGCAATGCACCCTGCCAGCTAAACGTACTGCAGGGTGATGATGTCGATTTGTCACGCTACCCGATCCAGCATTGTTGGCCAGGGGACGCCGGTCCGTTGATTACCTGGGGATTGGTTGCTACCAAAGGCCCGAATAAAAAACGTCAGAACATGGGTATCTATCGCCAGCAGGTAATTGGTAAAAACCGGGTCATTATGCGCTGGTTATCTCACCGCGGTGGGGCGCTCGATCTACTCGAGTGGCAGCAAGCACATCCCGATAAACCGTTTCCAGTATCAGTGGTTCTGGGTTGTGATCCTGCGACAATATTAGCGGCAGTGACACCGATACCCGATACGCTTTCTGAGCATGCATTTGCCGGCTTACTGCGTGGCAGCCGCACCGAGCTGGTTAAGTGCAAGACCAATGATCTTTTGGTACCTGCCAGTGCCGAGATCGTACTGGAAGGGTCAATCGCACCGAACGACATGGCAGATGAAGGACCGTTTGGTGATCACACCGGCTACTACAATGAAGTAGATAGCTTCCCGGTTTTTAGCATTGATACCATCACCGAGCGTGATGATCCGATTTATCACACCACCTACACTGGCAGACCTCCGGATGAACCAGCGGTACTTGGTGTTGCATTAAACGAAGTGTTTGTACCGATATTACAGAAACAATTTCCGGAAATTATTGATTTTTACCTGCCCCCGGAAGGCTGTTCCTATCGGGTTGCTGTAGTGACAATGAAAAAACAATATCCAGGTCATGCCAAGCGCGTAATGATGGGTGTCTGGTCTTTCCTGCGACAATTCATGTACACCAAGATGGTAATCGTTGCAGACGATGATATCGATGCCCGTAACTGGCAGGATGTAATTTGGGCAATGACGACTCGCATGGACCCGGCAAGAGATTGCACAATTATCGAAAACACTCCGATCGACTATCTCGATTTTGCATCACCCGTGTCGGGTCTTGGTTCAAAAATAGGTTTTGATGCGACCAACAAGTGGCCAGGTGAGACTGATAGAGAGTGGGGCGAGCCAATCGTAATGGCTGATGACACTAAAAAGCGTATCGATGAAATCTGGGGTTCACTGGGTATCTAGCGGCGAGACTATTCTTGAAATGGCGTGTATACCGCGAATAGCTTTAGTCATGGTGTACTTGTTAGAGCGACTTGATTCAAGAATCGATCACGCAGCGTGCTGCCGTGGTGGCATGAACAAGTTCAATTCCTGCGGTGATTGAGGGCGCGAGAAATGGTAGCCCTGTCCTCTGTCGCATCCAAGGTTTTGCAGTGCCTCGGCATGTGCTTCGGTTTCTATGCCTTCTGCAGTTACTGTTATTCCCATAGCGTGACCGAGTTGCACTGATGCATTGACGATCGCAGCGTCACTGGCATTCGACAACATACCTTTAACGAAAGTCTGATCTACTTTCAATAACGAGAGTGGCATCTCCCTTAGCCTTTCCAGTGACGAGTACCCGGTGCCAAAATCATCCATCGCAAATTCGATACCGACGCTGTTGAGTCTGCGCATTGCCTCGTTGGAACGCGTGTAGTCTTCCATAACAGTGGTCTCAGTTATCTCGATGGTTAGTGAGCTGGGGGGCACAGCGGAATGCTCGACGATATCGAGTATCGACTGGACGAAGCTCGCATCGCGTAGCAGCGCGGCAGAGACGTTGACAGACATAGTAAAGTCTCTAGGCAGTTGCATTGTGTTAGACCATTCTGCCAGCTGCCCCAACGCCTCTTTCATTATCCATTGACTAATACGCGAGATATAGCCATTACGTTCGAGCATTGTGATGATCTCAATCGTTGGTATTTCTACACACTCTGAGTGATTACAACGCAATAACGCCTCGACTCCAATAATCTCTCCACGGGTCAAGTCGACATAGGGCTGGTACACCATGGTAAACATCGTATCAGGTGTATTGAGTTCGATGAGTTCGGCCAGACGGCGGAATCGCGTGGCTTTCTCGTGGAGTGTGGCTGAGTAGAAGCAGTAGCTACCTCTTCCATTTTCTTTGGCATTGTAGAGAGCCAGATCTGCCCTTTTCACAAGTTCGGTTATATCTGTACACTGCAGCGAATCGACAGCGATGCCAATCGTTGCTGACGGTACTATTTTTTCCCCCTGGTAGCTGATTGGTTGCGATGTGCTCTGTCTGATCCTGTCGACAATAGCGTTGGCGTCTTCAGCTTTATCCAGAGAACACAAAAGTACTGTAAATTCGTCTCCGCCGACTCTCGCAGCATAGTCGGTTGAACCAATGCACTCTTGCAAACGACCAGCGAACACCTCTAATAATCGATCACCTGCATCGTGACCGAGTGAGTCGTTTACTTTCTTAAAGTAATCGAGATCAATGATGAGTATACCTGCAAGGCCTGAATTAAGCTGGGATGCGGAATTCAAAGTCGTAATTCTATTGTTAAGTGCCTTTCTGTTTGCAAGGCCGGTTAGCTCATCGGTATAAGCTATTTTTTCCAATGCCTGGTGTGAGGTCGACATCGACTCTCGCATCGCATTGAAAGCACCGATCAAACCCCGGACTTCATGTACCCCGTCAGGTTTAAGCACTTTTTCATAGTTCCCGTTCTTTAGTGCCTCGGTTGCACGAAATAACTGGGTGACAGGTGCTGAAATACGTTTGGCTTCTGCATTTGAGAACACTAGAGCCACGACAATAACTATAAGTAACGCTAAAATAGAACAGATTGATAATACATTAGTCCACGCCGCGACTTGCTCAACACGACTGCGCATGGCAGAGACTTCAAGATCTGCAATTGCTGCAAGCTCGCTGGCGATGTCTGCTGATAATGGCGCTACACGTGTGCTGATAGTATGCCAGGCCACATTACTGCGAGGCGATCTTCGCGACTCGATGATGCTCTCCGCGAGCCGTTCTAATGTAGTGAACTGGGATGTTATCTTGTCGCTACCTGATTCGAGTGATAACAGTAACGTGCGGATACGGTCGACATGGCGCTTATAAGCGATAGCATCGCTTTCATAACCATCAACCACAAACCGACCAAGAGCTGCCTCAGTTTCAGAAAGCGCCAGACGCAACTGAAACAAAGTTTCTATTGCCAGTGTTTCAGGTTGTTGTAGCCAGAAAACGGACATGGCTGCGACCAGCTGTTCACGCGCCGGACCAAACTCCTGACCAAATACCAGCCGCGCAGGCTCATTACCCGCTTTACCGGCAACCTCAATGGTCCATTCCTGTAATTTTTTTAGTCGGGTTAACTTTTCATCTACAGATGACAGTACTGCTTTACGACCCTTTGCGTCGTGGAACCCTGATAATGTGCTCAGCGACTCGAACGCTGGCTTGATTTCTTCACTCCAGGCAGTTTCTACGTTGTGTCGTAACTCAGGGTTCTTAAGTGCCACCCAGCCCCGCAGATTTGCTTCAGAACGCTGAAGGCCCAATTGCACCAGCATAGCTGCGGTTGCACTTGGAACATTCACAGTGCGAATAGTACTTATCGGTTCACGTAACATCTGCATCGCGACTGCCGCCAGTAATAAAACCAAAGCGGCCAGTCCTGCAACACGCAGGTGCGATCGCAGAAGTTGTTGACGCAGGGTAGTTACCTTCACACCGGATTGGTTGCCTGAGTACAGCCTCACTGAAGTTACTCTGCTTCTGCGATTCTTAGTGTAGTAAGGTAATTTGCCACGCTTATAAGTTCTGCGTAAACGAGTTCCTGACCCCACGGAGGCATTCTTTCTGATCTACCCATTGCTTTACCACCGCTGCTTATAATGGCGATTATCTCTTCCAGTGGCAAACTGCTAAGTGTCAAATCAGATGGTGCCGGATTTTTAATGATCCTGCTCATACGGCCATCACCTGCACCTGTTGCACCATGACAGCTTTCGCAACGCGCTCGATAAATCTTGCGCCCATCGATTCGCTCTGGAGGAATATCAACACTCGCCAATATCTGCTGAGCGCGAGAAAAATCGTTTCGCAATGCCTCAACGAAAGCCGTTACGGCTGCTATCTCTGACGCCTCCAGTTCATGTCGCCATGGTGGCGATAGCTCATTACTCGACGATAATGTAGTGCCGAATTTGACGATATCCCGGATAGACTGACTAGGGTCATCAGTGGTTTTCAGACTCGTATTGGGATAATCATGAACCAGTAGTGCCATTGGTCCTTCGCCAAGTCCTTTTGAGCCGTGACACAGAGCGCAGCGTTCAAGGTAGACCCGTGCTCCGTGATCTACATCAGTATCGTTTGCATTGACATTGACAAAGAGCAGACACAGTACCGTCAACGTTAGGAAGCGTGCTAACCTGTGTGTGCCTACTCTATTGAGTATCACTCCGTCACCTCAATTGTCATTTGCATACTTGGGTGGATCGCACATTCAACCTGGACTTCCCCGGCTTCTTCAAAAGTTATGTCTCTCGATTCGCCTTGTGGATAGGACCCGAGGTCGAAAGTTGCTGCTGGCGATAAACTGAAAACGTTATGGAAGAACGGATCATCGTTGGTAAATGTCACAGTGTCACCGACATTGACCTGCAGTTTCTCCACTGAGAATTTTTTGTCTTTTTGTCCAACATTTGGCAGTTGGTCAGCGATGACGTATCCCACTGAGAACCAGAGCGTGAACGTAGTAAGTACTTTTAAGGCTGTATTCATTATATTTTCTCTCTCCCGGGGAAGGGTTCATTGCTCTGATGCCATGTTGATCGATTCGTCGTCCCGGGTAATAGATATCGCTCGTAGAAACGCAATCAGATCGTCTACATCCTGAGTATTGAGATCGATGTCTTTCATCTCCGGTGACAAGTTTCCTTTACTGACACCGCCTTGCTGGTAGTGCTCTACTACGTCTTCCAGTGTTTCAGCAGAACCATCGTGGAAGTACGGCGCGGTAAGTGTTATGTTTCGAAGCGATGGCGTCTTAAAAGCACCGCGCATCAGTTTCACGGGACGAATGTTATAACGACCAAGATCAGGATCGGGGTCAGAGAAAGATGCCAGCCCGATATTATGAAACCCGTCATCAGTGAAATTCGGTGGAGCATGGCAGGTAGCACAACTGCCACGTTCCGAATCAAGAAATACACCGAACCCCCGAATTTCCGAAAGTGTCAGTGCATTGTGATCGCCTGCGACCCATTGATCGAAGCGGGTGTTTTGCACTAACAGCGTACGCTCAAAAGAGGCAAGGGCCCGGCTTATACTATCTTCAGTAATAAATTGGTCAGTAATAAATTGGTCAGTAATAAGTTGCTCAGTAAACACTTCTGCAAAGGCTTTGCGATAGTACTCGTCACTGCGTAGTTTTGTGAGAAGCTCGTCGGCGCTACTGCCCATCTCGCTTGGGTCATAAACGGGTCCAAGTGCCTGCTCCTCTAGTGACGAGGCGCGGCCATCCCAGGTAAATATGGTTCCGTATGCAGAGTTGTACAAGCTTGGTGTCGCTCGGTCGAGAGGTTGCCCGTTAAGCCCCACAGCGGTTGGGCGGCCATCTGACCAGCCAAGTTTCGGGCGATGGCAGGAGGCGCAGGATCGACTGTTGTCGCTGCTAAGTTTAGGGTCGAAAAACAAAGCGCGACCGAGTTTTATCAGCGCATCGGATTGTGTGTGATCTGCACTGGTCTGATCTGCAATGTTCAGAGGTGGTAACTTCCACTCAGCCAGGCTTGGATCACCTGCTTGCAGAATATAGCTACCAGCGTTTTCACCGTTACGCAGAATTTGTAAGGTCGCTTCTTTCAGTTCGGCTGCACATGGCATTAATATAACCAATGCTAATGCTAGCCTCCTCAAGTTAACGTTAATGATCAACTGCACAGCCGTCTACTCCTCCATTAAGTCGCTCTAAGTAAGTTGCCGCAGTTGATAACTCACTTGTATCTATAGGTAGTCGTCCAAAGTGACTGAGGCCTTTAAATAAATAATGAAAAGTTATCCGGCACAGTAAAAGTATGAGTTGGACTGCTAGATATTGCTGACTTCAGTGTTGTGGTGTTGAGATCCTTCCAAGCTCATCAGAAATGGCACGACGCTACGCGGAGCTTCTATTCCTTTCCCTGCAAGCCTGGTGTGAAAGCTCTGTCTGAGAAGAGGCTTCTAACCCGTTTAACCTGACTTATAGATCAGGCCATGCATCATTGCGGTTTCCCGCCTCTGAACCTGCAAAAGACTGTTTTTACCAGAGAGGGGGATGGGCCGCATCGGTTCCTCGATTGAGTTGTTGTCGACTTGGCTTATAAATGCAAAAAAACCCGGATTTTCCGGGTTTTTTTTGGTCCATCGACTGTTACGAGAGCAATTAGATACCGTCGACGTTGGGAAATATAATTTCTACCCGTCGATTCTGCAGTCTGCCCAGCGATGTAGAGTTTTCAGCTATCGGTGAGGAATCGCCGTAACCTGTGGTGTTTATCCTGCTACCGTCAACGCCTCGAAGAACCAGTGCCGACTTGATCGATATTGCCCGGTCAGCGGTGAGATTATTTTTCGATTCAGCTGAACCTTGATTATCTGTATGTGCTTCAATTTCGATTACCAGACCGGGGTTTTCAACCATAACTGCTGCAACGTTATCCAGGTGGCGTGCTGCGCGGCCATTCCATAATCTCGCAGAGCCGGATTCAAAATATCTTTCACCCAGTGTTAATGCCATACCGCTTTCAGATGGACGAGCATTCATAGCGCGCAATTCTTCGCGCAGACGTGCATCTGAAACCACTGCCGGTGCGTTGGCCAGTGGATTGGCCAGTGGATTAGAAATAGTAGAAGGCTGAGCGTCATTGCCGGATTCTATATAGATAGCTCCGTTGTCCTGTGCAGATCGCGCGGCACCCAGTGAAGGTTCAGCGACCTGCTCCAACTGAGTATTGGATTGATCATAAGATGCCATCGGGTCGGCGTATTCTGTTTGCATTTCACCACCAGTGCTGTTTTGTAGAGCACCGCCTGCAACTCGGGATTGAAGTTGTGCAATCTGGTTGCTTAATGCTGCAAGCTGCATGGCAATCTGCTGTACTTCAGGTGATGAACCACCAGCCTTGGAGCCAGCATGAGATCCATTGTGATGTCTGGCAGCAGCGATAGTTGGGGTGTTGTCAGGTATTGCCAATGGGTTTGGTGATGCTTGTGGAATGGGAGCTCCCGCTTGTGCCAGTCTGAGATTTTCTTTGGCTTGGAGACTGCGTGCCGCTTGCTCTGCTTCAGCTGCTTTGAGCTGCGCCAGCGTGGCCTCGTGAGCAATTACTTCTCTGCCTTTAAAATAGTCAGCTGCATCTTCAGCAGCTCGTAGTTGCCGCTGTGCCTCATCAAGCTCGGCTACTGCCAGCGAAGTTACCAGAGGATTGCTTGACGCACGCTGATAAGCGGCGCGAGCATCTTCAAGCTCCGGGCTCCATGCCTGTTTTGGGGCGCAACCTGACAGTGCAATACCACCAATTAGTAGTGCGACACTTGAAAGATAGACTTTGTTCTTCATGAGAATACCGTTTGATTACGTTGCTTTTTTAACGAATCGAGCCAGTGCGAAGGTAGCTGAGATTGGATTCCGCTTGAGCTGCTTCGCTGATTGTTTGAGCCAGACTTGCCTGGGCTGTTGCTAGCTCCAGCAATTTTTGTGCTCGATTTGAGCGACGCTTCTGAAGCATGGCTTCAGCTTTGCGGTAATTCTCGTTTGCGGCCGTGTATTCTTCCGGTGCAAATTCGAGTGCGCCGGCATTCTGAGCTGCGCGAATCGCGTTAGATGTGTCGTAGAACATCTTTCCCTGTTGTGGAGCAGCGCAGCCGGTCAAAATGGCTGATAATGCCATTGCTGCAAACGCTATCTTTAGTGCTTTTTTTGGAATGAATTTCATAAGGTTTCCTGCCGAAAATCAGTTCGGTTTTAATGATTTGCGCGAGAAACTAGAAGCGCGCCTTTAACATTGTTCGGCAATTGATGTGCAAGAATTGAGAGCTACAGCAGGTAAGGTGCGGATTTGTGAGCTGGTTCCCGGTTAGTGGGGGTTTGCAGCAAGATATCTTTGAACTGGCATTTCAAAAAGTGTACGCGGGAAGAGGTATCAGAGGAGGGTGCTGTTGTTCTTGTTAGCGGTATCCTCTCGCTTGCAGAGCAAAGGAGATACTACCCAGCGACACTTCTTGCCGCTAATGACCGTAAGTCATCAACGCAGAGACAGAATTTTTGTCAGTTGTGACTCATCACCCGGCGAGTCAGCCACCAATATCTCAGCACTAAAGCCCTTATCTTTTGCAAGCTGCGCGCATCGCGCGCTATTTACAACCAGCGGTCTGGATAGCAGAGACGGGTATAGCTCGATGGGGACAATAGCAAGTAAATTGGTTAAGCCGAGGTCGCTTGTAACTGAAATGATGTCAGGCAGGCCATCGCTAAACACTGATTCAATTTGTGCTATTGAGTACTGCGGAAACTTTCTCAAATAAACTGATTGATACCTTGGTTTCACACCTCGATCCAGCAAAGTGTTGAATAACTTGTTGCGACCTGAATCACCACGAACAATGGTGACGGTAAGGTTTGCTAGCTGCTCCGGTGTATCAAGTAACGTATCAAGCAGTGCTTCTGAGCTAGCTCCTGTGTGCGGCACTATGTCTACCTGAGAATTAAGTTGTTCGAGCGCGTTTGCAGTGGCTTTTCCAATTGCAGCTATTTTTGCTTTGCAATCCCAGGGGAACTGCAAAATCTTGTTTGCGCCAGTGACTGCATTGGCACTGGTGAAGATGATCAGATCGCTTTGCAGCGTCTCTGTCAGATCATGCGATTCGAATTCAATTTCTATGCTTGGCAGTTTTACAACTTTGAATCCTTCATCTTCGAGTTGTTTGATGAAATTACCAGACTGATGTGCCGGCCTGGTTACAAGAACGCTGCTTGGTTTGTCATTGCTGAAGCTCAAAATACTGACTCTATTGAGGTGTTTATTGATTCAGGCATCCGTCCGTTTTAGACACGTCCGTTTTAGACAGGCAATGCAAGGTCATCAATAATTTTTTGTGCGCCTTCTGCTAATAACTTCTGACCAACTCGCTCACCGAGTGCAACTGCATTGCTGCGGTTGTCCTGATCTTCAGCAATAAGTAATACTTTACCGTCTGGTGTTCCGACCCGGGCACGCAGGTGCAAGTTATCACCCTTTAATTCAGCATAGGCGGCAATAGGTGTCTGGCAACTTCCACCGAGCGTCGCGTTTAGACTGCGCTCGCAATGAATTCTTGTTGCGGTTTCTTCATCGTGTAAAGCCTGCAGTAAATTATTGATTTTTTCATCATCGGTTTTACATTCCACTCCGACTGCACCTTGTGCACAGGCGGGCAGCATAATATCCATATCGATTTCGCTTTTTATTCTTTTTTCCAGTTGCAGCCTGATCAAACCGGCACTCGCCAGAATGATTGCGTCAAATTGTGCGCTGTCGAGTTTGGCCAGGCGAGTATTCACGTTTCCTCGGAGGTCTTTGATCTCTAAGTAAGGGTACTTTGCCAGCAACTGACAGCGACGTCTAAGGCTGCAGGTACCAACTATCGATCCTTCGGGCAACTCTTCAATAGAGTCATACTTGTTGGAGACAAAGGCATCGGATGGATTTTCGCGGGTCATAATAGCGCCAAGGTGCAAACCCTCTGGAAAAACCGACGGCAGATCTTTCATTGAATGTGCTGCGATATCCGCTTCACCATTGAGCATGCCGCGCTCTAGTTCCTTGATAAACAAACCCTTGCCACCAATCTTTGCCAGCGGCTGATTGAGGATTTCATCACCACGGGTGGACATTCTAATCAGCTCGCTGTCGGCACCGGCCATTTTAAGATGCCGTTGTACCTCTTCTGCCTGCCAGATAGCCAGCGGACTTTTGCGTGTGGCAATTCTTAAAATATCCGGCATTGGAAGTATGATCCCAGAGTTGGTAGATAGCTTATAGCCAGTTAAGAGGCTTGAAGGTGGTAGTATTGAAGTGAATTATCCCCGATATGTGTGGTGGTTGTAACCATCTATCTTTACGCTTGAAAGCAAGAACATGGCAAAAGACAAAAACCCGAAAGAGACCAACCAGCTATGGGGCGGTCGATTCACTGAAACCACGGACGAATTTGTGCAGGCGTTTACTGCGTCTGTGAGTTTTGATCAGCGTATCGCACAGCAGGATATCAATTGTTCCCGCGCCCATGCCCGGATGCTTGGCCACACGGGTGTGCTCTCAATGGAGGATGTAGAAAAGATTTTGCAGGGGCTCGACAGCATCAGCGATGAGATCGAATCAGGGGATTTTCCCTGGTCGGTCGAACTTGAGGACGTGCATATGAATATAGAGGCGCGACTCACTGACCGGATTGGCGATGCAGGTAAGAGGCTGCATACCGGTAGATCACGCAATGATCAGATAGCGACAGACATCCGTTTATATATGCGTGAAGCAATTGATGTGATCATCGCCGAAGCAGAGCGACTGCAGCACGGTATGTTGTCTCTGGCTGAGTCCAATATTGATGTAATCATGCCCGGTTTTACGCATCTGCAAACAGCTCAGCCTGTAACCTTTGGCCATCATGTGATGGCGTGGTTTGAAATGATATCGCGTGATATTGAAAGGCTTGCAGATTGCCGCAAGAGAGTAAACGTCATGCCGTTGGGTGCCGCGGCACTGGCAGGAACAACCTATCCAATAGATCGACAATACAGTTGCGAGTTACTGGGCTTTGACAGTGTCGCTGCAAACTCGCTTGATGCAGTTAGTGATCGAGATTTTGCAATTGAGTTTTGTGCCGCAGCAAGTATTGTGATGACGCACTTGTCGCGTATGTCTGAAGAACTGGTGCTTTGGTCTTCTGCGCAGTTTGATTTTATCGATCTGCCGGATAGATTCTGTACCGGCTCAAGCATTATGCCGCAGAAGAAAAATCCGGATGTACCGGAACTGGTGCGTGGCAAGACTGGCCGGGTTAACGGTCATTTGATTAGTCTGTTAACGTTGATGAAATCACAACCGCTTGCCTATAACAAAGATAATCAGGAAGACAAAGAACCGTTGTTTGATACGGTAGATACCTTAATGGGTTGTCTGCGTGCATTTGCCGATATGATTCCTGCGATAAAACCCAAAAAGCAGAACATGCGAGATGCGGCGCTTAAAGGCTTTGCAACAGCCACTGACCTTGCAGACTATCTGGTTAAAAAAGGCATGCCGTTCCGTGACAGCCATGAGGTAGTCGGTAAAGCTGTGGCTTTTGGAATTGAACAGGGCAGGGATTTAAGTGAAATGTCACTTGAAGAGTTGCAAAAATTCAGTGGCGATATAGAAGAAGGTGTATTTACTGTATTAACGCTTGAAGGTTCAGTCGCTGCACGTAATCATATTGGTGGTACAGCGCCTGATCAGGTACGTGCAGCGATTATTTCAGCACGCGCAAGACTCGGCTGATTTGTATTTGAAATTGTATTTCTTTTCTATCTAATCTTTCGCTTCATCTGCATCATTTTTCTCACAATGAAAATCTTCCTGCCACTGAATTCTATTTAGACCGTTCAATGCTGCTACACGATAAGCTTCAGCCATTGTCGGATAGTTGAATGTGTTTTCAGTAAAGTAACTAACGCGGTTACCTCCACCTGGCTGTCGCATGATCGCCTGACCAATATGGATAATTTCTGATGACTGGTAACCGAAGCAGTGAATTCCAAGTATCTCCAGGGTTTGTGTGTTAAAAAGTATCTTCAACATGCCGGTGGTTTGACCGGTGATTTGTGCCCGTGCTATAGAGCGAAACAGTGATCGACCAACTTCGTAAGGTACTTTTTGTTCTGTCAGTTCGTGTTCGGTTAAACCGATTGAGCTGATTTCAGGATCGGTGTAGATACCTGTCGGTATATCGCTGATGAGCTTTGTGTCGCAGTGACCTTCACCGATATGAGTACCAGCAAAGCGCCCTTGATCATAGCCCGCACTTGCAAGGCCTGGAGCACCGACGACATCACCAACTGCATAAATATGTGGGACTGAAGACCGATAGTACTCATCGACTTCGATCTGCTTACGGTTGTTCGCAGTTAAACCGGCATTTGAAAGATTGAGTTTGTCGGTAGCGCCGGATCGGCCGTTTGCCCATAGCAACACATCTGCCTTGAAGCGTTTGCCGCTCTCTGTATTCAGTACAACAGAGTCACCATCTGAGTCTATGGAACTGTAGGTTTCGTTATTTCTGACCGTGACGCCAATCTCTCTGAAGTGATAGCCGAGTGCGTCGGCAATCTCTCCGTCCAGAAAAGAGAGCAAGCGGTCTCTGGTATTGACCAGATCGACCTTAACCCCCAGGTTGCCGAAAATAGATGCATACTCACAGCCGATTACACCTGCGCCATAGATAATAATAGAACGCGGAACAAAGTCTATGTCGAGGATCGTGTCACTGTCGCAGGTTCTAGGATCGTCAAAGTTAACATCTCCAGGGCGATAAGGAATAGAGCCGGTAGCTATCACGATGTTGTCAGCTTTGCAGATCTCCTCACCACCATTCTTGAGCGCTACCTGAACCGTATTTGCATCGATAAAGCTTGCACTGCCACGGTGCAAATCAACCCGATTTCTGAAGTAAAAACTCTCACGCATGCTGACTTGTTTTTCTATCACTGACTGAGCTGATTTGACCAGCTCCTGCCAGGTGACATCGACCTGGCCCGCAACGCGGCGAAATACCGGATCCTGTCTGAAGCGACTGACCATTTGCACTGAGTGTCGTAAGGCCTTACTCGGGATTGTGCCCCAGTGTGTGCAGCCGCCGCCGACATCGCGATAGTGTTCGATCATCGCCACACTCTGGCCGCATTTGGCGAGCTTCATTGATGCCCCTTCTCCGGCCGGGCCGGATCCGATCACTATCGAGTCGTATTGTTTTATTGTCATAGTATGCAAGGGTAGTCCAGATCACCGCTGGTTGAAGCGGTTGGAGCCGGAAATGTCAGATGCTTATGTGTCAGATTTATCGCTGGTATTGTAGTCGTGCCCGCGCGGCACAACACTTACCATCGGTCGGGGATGGCTCTGTGTTGCTGAATCCGCGCTAGAATACACCTATGAACTACGCAGACTATGGCTATATCCGCCTCGCCGCCATTGCCCCGCCAGTTGCCATTGGCAATCCCAAACGCAACGCCGGGCACATTGTGCAGGCAATGCAACAAAATGAGTACGCCAATGTCTCGTTAATGCTGTTTCCAGAGCTGAGTGTCTCCGGCTATACCTGTGAAGATCTGTTTTTTAACCAGTCTATGATCAACCAGTGTGAGGAAGCGCTGTATCAGATAGCTCGTGCGACTGATGAAAGAATTGTTGTTGTTGGTGCGCCATGGAGACTGCCGGATGGTCGATTGCTCAACGCGGGTTTTGTCTGTCAGAACGGATTGATTCTGGGTGCGGTGCCGAAAACCTCCCACCCGAACTATGGTGAGTTTTACGATAAGCGCTGGTTTGCATCAGGACTTGAGGTAGAGCTTTGCGTTGATCATCCAAAACTGGGTCAGTTTGTGATTGCGACAGATCAGTTGTTTGCCATTGGCGAATCCTCATTTGCCGTGGAGATCTGTGAAGACCTGTGGCAACCGGCACCGCCCTCGATGCGACATGTTAGAGCAGGGGCTGAGCTAATTGTTAACCTGTCTGCCAGTAATGAGCTGGTATCAAAAGCAAACTATCGACGTGACCTTATCAAAATGGCAAGTGCGCAAGGGATATGTGCCTATTTATATGCCGCCAGCGGACCTACAGAATCAACCAAGGATATTGTTTTTGGGGGTCATCAATTATTTGCAGAGAACGGTGTATTACTTGCGCAATCAGAGCGATTTTTGCTGGATGGAAGCAACATTGTTTGTGAATATGACTGGCAAAAGTTACGACACGATCGCACCCGGAACGGCACCTTTGCAAACGGTGAAAGACCAGCTGCTTATCGGATTTGCGGTAAGCCACAAAGGCCAACTCTTGATGCGCTGCGCAGAACTTTTGATCCGAAACCATTTGTACCCGGTGATGATAACGAATTTGGTGAACGTGCCAGTGAGATTTTAAAAATACAAAGCACCGGTCTCGCACGTCGCATGATGGCAGCTTATTCCAAAACGCTGGTACTCGGAGTTTCCGGTGGGCTCGATTCAACCCTTGCTTTCTTGGTATGTCTGGATGCGCTGGAGCTCTTGAAGAAGGACCGCAGCGATCTCTGTGCCATCACGTTGCCAGGGCCTGCGACCAGCGCTCATACTCTGGATAGTGCCAGAATGCTCGCCTCTTCTGCCGGTGCCAATCTAATGGAAGTACGTATTGATGCAGCGGTCGAACAGCACTTAAAAGACCTCTCTCACGGCGGTGAGCATGATGTGGTATTTGAAAATGCCCAGGCTCGCGAGCGTACACAGATATTGTTTGATCTCGCCAACAAGATGAGTGGCATTGTTGTTGGTACTGGTGATTTGTCTGAATTAGCCCTCGGTTGGTGTACCTATAATGCGGATCAGATGTCGAGCTATAACGTTAACGCCAGTGTACCTAAAACATTGGTGATTTATCTCGTGCGCTGGTATGCGCTGCATAGAGCAGACAGAGAATTATCAGAAGCGCTCATGCGAATACTCGATACCCCGATCTCGCCTGAACTGGTGCCAGCAAAGGATGAGGCCAATGGTGAAGCAAGTGATGACGTGGCGCAACATACCGAATCAATAATTGGACCTTACGAGCTGCACGATTTCTTTATTTACCATTACCTGCGTAACGGTTTTGATGCTGAAAAAATCTATGTACTGGCTCAACTTGCTTTTGACGATAAATATGATGCACCGACTATAAAACAGTGGCTGAAGTTGTTCTTCAAGCGTTTCTATATGCATCAGTTCAAGCGTACGACACTGCCATCTGGTCCTAAGGTAGGTAGTGTCAGTCTTTCTCCAAGGGGCGACTGGCGCATGCCGGATGAAGCTGATGTCAGCGCCATACTGGAACATATAGAGACCCTTAAGTGATGAGAAAGCATCGAAAAGAAAAAAATTGATGAGAAAATATTAGTGATCGGGGACCACAGTAATCCCATTGTAATCAGTAGCGGATTTGATGGCGGCAACATTGAATGTCTTTCTTCTGAGGATCCGGAAAATATAAGACTTAATATTGCTCATGATGCAGGAGGTGAATTCTACCAGTGGTTTTATGGCAAGCTTAACGGTACTCGTGGTCAGAAATACGTTCTGCATATTGAGAATGCCGGTTCATCTTCTTATCCTGATGGATGGAAAGATTATAATGTTGTTACATCAAACGATCAGGTGGAATGGTTTCGCAGCAGCACTGACTATCAAGATGGCGTATTAACTTTTTCCATAACAGCTCAAAGTGATGTTACCTGGTTTGCTTATTTTGCACCTTATACGCTGCATCAGCACAATAATTTAATCTCACGGTGTGCTGTACGTCCTAACGTCTCTGCACAGGTTTTGGGAAAAACACTCGATGGCAGAGATATAGATCTGCTGCAAATAGGTGAAGCGAACAAGCCTTTGAAAATCTGGTCTATTGCCAGACAACACCCGGGTGAGTCAATGGCCGAGTGGTGGATGGAAGGCTATCTGGACCGTCTTCTGGATTCCAATGATGCTGTATCCAAAGCATTATTGGAAAGATCAGTTTTTTATGTTGTGCCGAATATGAACCCGGATGGCACTTACCGTGGTCATCTAAGAACTAACGCGATTGGTATCAATCTTAATCGTGAGTGGGATAAGTGCACAGCAGAACAATCACCCGAGGTTTTTTACGTACTTGAAAAAATGCGAGAGACTGGCGTCAGTCTAAATCTTGATGTACACGGTGACGAAGCGCTGCCATATAACTTTATAGCTGGCACCGAAGGGATTCGATCGTGGACTAAAGAACGTAAAGCGCTGCAAGAGTTATTTAAAAGTAACTTAGCGGCGATTAATCCAGATTTTCAAACTACAATCGGTTACCCGATCAGTGCACCTGATTCAGCCAACTACGGTATCTGCAGTAGTTTTATTGCAGAGAATTTTAATTGCCCTGCAATGACACTCGAGATGCCTTTTAAAGACACCGCCGATACCCCGGATGAACGATATGGATGGTCGGATATTCGTTCTGCCAAACTAGGAGCGTCTTGTGTTGATGCAATCTTTAGCATCGTAACTAAGCTTTAGGAGTAGGTTGTAGAGCTTAATGTGTAGAAAATTACTTGCTGAGATCTGCAACCGAAGCGCTGGTCACACTAATCAGCGCATCGGGTTTTAATTCCAGCTGCAAGCCGCGCTTTCCACCAGAGACAAAGATCGTGCTGAAATTTTTCGATCTGGCATCGAGACAAATTTGTAAACGCTGTTTTTGACCAACAGGGCTGATTCCACCGACAATATATCCGGTCACTCTCTCCGCAACCGCAGGATCAGCCATCTTTGCCTTACGTCCCTTAAAGTGACTCGCTACTTTTTTAAGATCCAGCAGGTTCGCGACTGGAATTACAGCGACTACCGGTTTTCTTTCATCACCATCGATCACCGTCAGTAGTGTTTTAAATACTTGTTCCGGTTTTTGACCCAAGGCCTCGACAGCCTGCATACCGTAACTACCTGATTCATCCTCAGTTGAGTATTCCCGTAATTCAAAATCAACTTTTTGTTTTTGCAGTAATTTGATCGCTGGTGTCATGGTAGTTGGTTCAATTGCTGAGAGAACTGATTCACGTGAGTTGTATTTACCTTATCAATTCTGCGGCATCGGTCTGCGAAATCCGCGCTTTTTGCAGGCACACTCCGTGACTTTACTGATGAGTACAGGATACAAGGTCGTGCCCGGTGTTTGGTAGTGAGGACGGAGTCGATAACTTAACAACAAAGCACGGCCCGGTTGCCGCACTTGCAGCATCTTTGATTTCCGGGCTGATGGTTGTGGTGTTGTGTGTATTGATCCCGGCCAAAACAGCTAAATCTGACTCGTGGCCCGATCCGGTCGGCGTAGTAAATGGCACAGTGGTCACAGAGGGTTCTTTTCCTTCGCTGACAGCATTGTTGTCAGGTCGTGATGTCTCGATAAAACTCAATCGTCAAAGGCAGATAAATGCGAAGTTCTTCGGCCACGGATTAAATTCTGCTTTTTCCGGCGAAATTGCTGACTGTGGTGCCGCCACAGATATTTGCAGGGAGGCGCTTGGGAAAGTTTGTTTAATCGCTATTTCTCAATCTGCCAGTGATGTGCTTGAAACCAATCTGTCTCCTTCTGCACAACTCGCCAATTGTTCAGCGGCAGGTGGTGTCGGTGCTGTTTTCTGGTTGCGTGACAGTATTCTTAACCGGACTGATATGTTTGATGGCTTGCCATCCATACCTGCAGTTTTTATCAATGAGCTCTATTCAAACAGGTTGCTGGTTGAGGCTATGCAATCTGAGGTGCTGCATGTAGAAGTGGAACCGCAGGTAGCGCAAACCATACTTTGTGGTGCGACTCATCTTGGTGGCAGATGGGTGCTGACTGCCGCACATTGTGTTGTTGAACTGACCCCGGATGGCCTGCGAAAAGTGCAGCCCTGGGAGATCACTGCCAGCGTAGGCGCATACAACCTCAGAGAAGACACTCGCTTGTCGCAATCTGTTGAGGCGATCCACTTTTTTGACGAGATACCCTCCGTTACCCCCATTCTCAATGACATAGCGCTGATAAAGCTTACTCAACAGCCAACTCTTTTTTCTGGCTCCATGTTGCGGACTGATGAGTCACTGAACATGCCGATCGCCGTTGCAGCTGTGGTGGATCAATACAGTTTTAACTCTGCTGAAGCGATGGTGCTTGGGTGGGGAAGCACCGCGGTGCGAGAGCCACATGATGTGATGAGTAGCGCGGTTACAACCAGTGAAGTACCGCGTGCAGCGTGGGTGTCACTTGTACCTGCAAACCAATGCACGGCTCTGTGGCGCGACTACATCGGAATGTTCCAGAATTCAGTTGATATCACTCCCGTTATCAACAGACAGATATGTGCCCTGGATTCGGTTTCTCAACAGGATACCTGTCAGGGTGATAGTGGCGGTCCGTTACTGATTGCAGTTCAGGGTCGCCTCCAGCTTGCCGGAATTACAAGCTTCGGTGTGGGCTGTGGAAGCGCTATCGGCGTACCGGCTGTTTACACTAAAGTCAGCGAATATGCCGACTGGATAGAGCGGATTACCGGATTTGGTATTTCGGATGCTCAGGAATTACCTGAAAATCCTGACGTTCCAGAATCGACAATCAGCTCAAGCAGGTCGCCGGTAATGGTGAGTTCGCTTATCGCTGATACTTCGCCGGCAATCGCCAGTAATGTAGTGGCAACAAGCGGCGTTGGGAGCTTCGCTGCTTCTGCGTGGATGCTGATCTGCGCTTTCGTGCTGGTTGCTGCGCAGTGGAGGTCGCTATGGCGTAGAAGGAGTAGTACTTGAACGTCATAATGCGTGGGTTTACCGACAGTATCGTATAAACTCTTGATTGCTGCGGCGTGACGTCAATGGACGTAATCCAGGTCGCCCGTGGTACTCACTTGTTGTGAAGAGATCAATCGGTTTAGCGCAATGTGACAGAGCCAGATACAAGGCTTTTCAAGTGGTTGGTTTTAAATTTTTTAGTATGGTTTATCTAGTAATTAGGGGGTGCAGTTATGTTGAATATTAGAATGTTAAGTTTTATCGCGTCGGGTTTTCTTTTTACTTTCGCTCTAAGCGGGTGTGGCTTTAAGTCCGATCTAGTTCTGCCGGAGTCTGAGAGTGCGGATTCATTGTTCGAAGCAGACACTCAGCCTGTAGTTGAAACGGATGGTCAGTCTGAGCTGTTAGGCGGGCAGGAGATTATGCTAGAAGAGATACTGCCTTTGTCGCCAACTTCAGAGTCAGACGGCGTCCCGATCGATATCACCTCGATTGCCAGCGACGGACAGATACTCGTGTCACCTGATGATGCCAAGGTCGATGCCTTTGAAGGTGTGCCGGTTAGCATTGATGATTTATTTAACGCCGAGGAGGAATCCAGCGCGCAATGAGTTTCAGCCGCAGACCCGACGGTGAGTTACATGTCGAAGATATCGCCTGTTCTGAACTGGCATCCAGGTACGGCACACCTTTGTATGTGTACTCTCGTGATGCCATTGAGAATGCCTGGCGTGCATTCGACAGTGCGTTGTCCGGCAGGCCGCATCTGGTTTGTTATGCGTTAAAAGCTAACTCTAATCTAGCTGTGCTTAACCTGCTCGGCAGGCTTGGGTCTGGGTTTGACATCGTATCTGTTGGTGAACTTGCGCGCGTGAAAGCCGCGGGATGCGATCTTTCAAAAGTTGTTTTTTCAGGTGTAGGTAAATCACCTGATGAAATGGCCACTGCACTTTCAGAGGGTATTAAGTGCTTTAATGTTGAGTCAGTTGCCGAGCTTGATGCACTGGCAGAAGTCGCATCTGCCCATGGTGCTGTGGCTCCAGTGTCAGTAAGGATCAACCCGGATGTCGATGCAGGTACACACCCTTACATTTCGACCGGTTTAAAAGAAAACAAATTTGGTATTGATACTGTGTCAGCAGTCGGTGCCTATCGAAAAATTGCCGATAACGCCCATCTTGAGGTTACCGGTATGGACTGTCACATCGGATCTCAGCTTACCGATATAGCACCTTACCGCGATGCATTGAAGAGACTGTTGAAGCTTTGTGATTCATTGCATGAGCAGGGCATTAAAATTAAACATCTGGATCTGGGTGGCGGGCAAGGGATTCGCTACAAAGATGAGCAACCTATCGATCTCAACTCATGGGCACAGGCCATGGATGAAGTACTGGGTGATCGTGACGTTGAAATTATTGTTGAACCGGGGCGCAGCATTGTTGGCAATGCAGGCTTGCTACTGACGACGGTGCGGTATCTAAAGCACTCGGATGATAAGAACTTTGCCATTGTCGATGCTGCGATGAATGATCTCATCCGGCCGGCGCTTTACAGTGCCTGGCAGGATATTGTTCCGGTTAAAGAAGCCAGTGCGTCAAAAAAGTTGAACTACGATATTGTCGGCCCGGTTTGCGAGTCAGCTGATTTTCTGGGCAAGGACAGACAACTGGCAATTGAGCAGGATGAATTGCTTGCGGTGATGTCTTCTGGTGCCTACTGTTTTGTGATGAGCTCCAACTACAACTCAAGGCCCAGGGCTGCGGAAGTAATTGTCGATGGAGGCGACTCACATATTGTTCGCAAGCGAGAAACGATAGAAGAGTTGTTTGCGGGTGAAAGTCTGCTCCCCTGAGTTGTCGAGCCTCCCGCAGGGTATCGTTGGTTAAGGCTATTTTTGAATTAAGTAACACCGAACAGTCTTTTTCCCCGGACCAGGGAGAATACAAAGCGTTTATTGCTTTGCGACAGGGCGGATGTATCAGTTAATAGCCGTATTAAATTTTCCGCCGTGAGTGATCCAACCCTCCACCCGAGCTTAGACTCGGACCCTCCCTATGGGGGCTCTTCTGCAATATTAGTGGCCAAAACGGCAACAATTAGTTAGCGTTTGGCTATGAAAAATCTCCCCAAACACTACGCTGAGCTCATCGGATTGGACAAGAACTGGAAAGTCTCAGATGTGGAGC
>CALIHW010000061.1 GCA_938020525.1 uncultured Granulosicoccaceae bacterium
TTCTTCCATGCTTTAAGGCTTGTGTCCCTCTTTCAAACTTACTCCAGACTTCGTGAATGTTCTGCTTGAACCGCCGTGTACGGAACCGTACGCACGGTGGTGTGGGAGGAGGTGGTGGTAACATCACCTCCTACCCGATGTTTGACTTCCAGTAGCAATCAGAAACCGTAAGACACTTTAAACAAACTATCTTCAGTGACTATGTTTTCTCTATCGTCAAAGTTAAAACGCTGGACTTGATAGACATAGCGCAGCTTGGTGCCGGGTGCGATCGGTATGGAGAAGCCAGCTTCACCTTCGAAATTTGCACTGTCACCGTTGGCTTTGGCACTGACTGCTGCATCGAAGCGCAGCAGTGCCAGCAAGCTAGAGCTCAGGCTGCCGGAAAGAAATCCAAAACCGTCAGTCTCTTCCGTTGAATCATTGAATTGGAGCTGTTGTGCACCAATGCCTGCTTCTATTTTTACTCGGGTATTGCCGCGTTGAAAGAGGTTGTTGCCAACACCTAAGTAGGCTTCTATGTCACGATCAACACCGCTCGGATCATCCTGCTCGACACTAAACCGCCCAAAACTATAAATTGAGTGACTGACCCTGAATGTCGGGTTGTAGCCAATGCGGTAATTACTGCCACTGGATTCACGAATCCAGTCCAGGTAGGCGTAGTGGGATAACGGGTCCGAGTTGTTACTCGCAAAGAATCGAAACGCAGGTCTGTTGTCGGAACCGAACCGTGCTCCGGCTTCTATTCCGCCAGTCCAGTCTGCACGGGCAGTAGTGGTTGTTGTAATAAGAAAAAAGGCTATCGCGAATTTTATAACAGTCATCACTGAAGTACCTCGGTTAGTGCTTGCTGGTTGCTCATACATCAATACACGCAACCGCTCTAACAGTCGATTGTTACACTGTGTGCCAGCAGGTGAAGAAAAAAATTGTGCCGTCTGAAGCGCAAGCAAGGCTTTTCACTACTCAGAAGTCACTGGAGTGCTCTGGGCTTGTTTGCGTGACTAGTTTTTTTTGGCACTTTTGTTTTGGCAGTGAGCCGGGCGGTTTTACCAGGTTCTAACGGGGCCAGTGTCCAGGTGCACAAAGTTTGAGCTGCGGTAGTAGCCTACGCCACCGCCACCTAGTCGAAGTGCGGCTTTCTGAACATCAACACTTTCGATATGAGGTATTCTGATATCCACAGCACGACCCGCCATATGAAAACTTCTTCTGGCGACGCCTTCAGTAGTTTTCCTGAGCATATCGTTGGTTTTCTTGGATCGGAACCCGGACAGAATCAACACTGGTTTCTCATTCTCGACTTTACGCGAGAGCAGGTACAGTATATTTAGCAGACGAGGATCAATGGCTTTGATGTCGCCGGTTCTAAAATCCCGCATTAGCCAGTTGATTTGATTCAGGCCACTTTCCAGGTAGCTGCCGTCAGACCAGAAGGTGATGTTTTCCTGCTCACCGGTGTGCGCGTTGTGCAAAGACAGCGATCGATCAGGATACACCAGCGTAGTGCTGCCGCGCGATGCTGACCAGGGCAAGCACAGGCCAGCTGCGCAGCCGAGCGCAAAAGCCCGCCGAGAAATGCCACTTTTACTCGCACCTGATGCTTCAGAAGCAGAATGCTCTTGCGTAGCGTTATTTATTTGTTGCTGATTTTTCACTACTAGCGATTATAGTCTTAGTCAGAAATCTTTTGGGAAAAATGCCGTCGAGATATTAGCTTTTTATCCTGCTGCCGTATGATGCACGGATGGCACCAGAAAAACATACAATGAGCGCAAACTTTACGAATTGCGCGGCATTGTGGCATATTTCTGTCGCCTAATCGATAGGTTCGTAACATTTTTGTGACAAACAACTGTCATCACTCTATGCAGCAGCGCTGTAGCTCGGTAAGGTCGCTACAGCTGCAACACAAAGTTCCTTGCAGCGAGATTCTTCATGGCCAAAATTTTATTTCGTTTGCGGCAAGTGCCGGACGATGAGGCAGACGATGTTCGACGATTACTGGATCAGAATTCTATTGATTGGTACGAAACAAGCGCCGGGAAATTTCAGATTTCCTTTCCGGCTATTTGGGTCAGAGATGATTCAGATGAGACCAGAGCCAGGAAGCTTATTGAAGACTACCAACGCAAACGTAGCCTTGAGATACGGACGCAATTTGAGGAGCAAAAAGCAAGCGGAGAGGCAGAAACTATTTTCACCAGAATGATCGCCAATCCATTGCCGGTATTGCTAACGCTATTATTTGTGGCTTTTATTCTCTATGTATCCATCAAACCGTTCGTATCGCTAGTCACGTAATAAATCTTTGTTGTCTCTGCGCCGCTTAAGCTCAAAGGAATTTCATTGAATCCAATACTGGTAGAGGTTGTTCGTGGTGGCGCAGTTGAATCAAGACACCGGGGTGCGGTAGTTGCAGTCAACGCAGATGGAAAGACCCTGTTTTCACTCGGTGACATTGAACAGTTGGTATTCCCGCGCTCTTCATTAAAGCCCGTGCAGGTGATTCCGCTGATCGAGTCAGGTGCAATTGACCGGTTTTCTATCTCTCAGAAAGAACTGGCACTTGCCTGTGCATCGCACAACGGCGAGGCCATGCACATGGAGGTATTGCTACCATGGTTGCAGCGTGTTGGTCTGACGCCAGCGGAGCTTGAATGCGGACCGTCGCTGCCATTAGATAAAGAAACATCCGAAAGTGTTTTACGCAATGGCGGCGGTGCTGCCAGGGAACTGCACAATTGTTCCGGTAAACATGCTGGAATGCTTACTATGGCAGCCTACCTGGGTGAATCGTTGAGCGGATATTCACAATACGATCATCCGACTCAGCAGGGCTGGATGGCTTTGTTGTCTGATCTGAGTGGCGTCGAAATCTTTGATATGCCATGGGATAAAGATGGCTGTGGCTTACCTGCAGTAGCGTTGCCGCTGTTGGCCTTTGCAAAGGCATTTACCCCGTTTATCAACGCTCATAAATCAAATGATAAAAGGTCAGTTGCAATGACAAAAATTGCGTCTGCTATGCGAGCCCATCCGCAATTGGTCGCAGGAACAAACCGTTGTTGTACCGCCGCGATGCAAAATAGCGATGATTTAATGGTTAAGGTTGGCGCTGAGGGTGTTTTCATTGCTGTATCCCTGCAGGCAGGGATTGTTGTCGCGTTAAAGAATGACGATGGTGCGAATCGAGGTGCTGAGGTGATGCTCGGGGCGGCATTGCGACATCTGGGCTTAGTCACCGCAGAGGGGTATCAGCAGATGGCTAATTGGTACCAACCCAGAATTAAGAACTCTCAACAATCTGTGGTTGGGTCAGTCCAACCATCCGCTGTGTGGAACGGTTTGCCACAGTTTTGAAACTGAGTGGGTCGCAGTCACCGAAGTGCCAGTGAGCATGGCTGCCTGAATTGATCTACTATCGAACAAATTAAATGAATGTCAGATTGGATGAAACCTATGAAGCTCAATGATCAGTCACTTTTAAAAACCGGTGCGTTTATCGGAGGCGAATGGGTCGCAGCAGACGACGGTTCAGAATTCGCAGTGGTTAATCCGGCTGACGGCAGTGAGGTAGCGCAGGTTGCAAACTGTTCTGCAAGTGATGCGGAAAAAGCCATTGCAGCAGCCGATAAGGCGCTGCCGGAATGGCGTGCAAAAACTGCCAAACAAAGATCCATTATTCTAAAAGAATGGTTTCGACTGATCATGGAAAATCAAGAAGATCTGGCGACTATACTAAGCACTGAACAGGGTAAACCACTTGCTGAGAGCCGTGGAGAGATTGGCTATGGGGCGAGTTTTATTGAGTGGTTTGCAGAAGAGGGGAGACGCATCTATGGTGACGTGATCCCCGGTCATGCGCCGGATAAGCGCATTGTTGTGGTGAAGCAACCGGTAGGGGTTACTGCTGCAATCACGCCATGGAATTTTCCAAATGCGATGATCACACGCAAAGTCGGTCCGGCACTGGCAGCAGGTTGTACGATGGTGGTAAAGCCCGCTGAAGCCACGCCGTTGTCTGCACTTGCACTGGCAGAACTCTCACTGCGTGCTGGTATACCCAAGGGTGCATTCAGTATTGTTCCAACAGAAAATGCAGCATCAGTTGGTGATGTATTGACCGCGTCTCCGATAGTACGCAAGTTATCTTTTACTGGCTCTACCAGAGTCGGTAAGCTGTTGATGAAACAGTGTGCGGAAACAGTAAAAAAAGTTTCGATGGAACTTGGGGGTAATGCGCCGTTTTTAGTGTTTGATGATGCAGACATCGATGCAGCGGTTGCAGGTGCCATGTTGTCGAAGTATCGAAATTCCGGCCAGACCTGTGTTTGTGCGAATCGATTTATCGTACAGGACGGCGTCTATGACGAATTCTGTGAAAAGTTAGCCGATGCTGCCTCAAAGTTAAAAGTCGGTGCTGCAGACTCAGGAGAAACGCATCAGGGGCCGTTAATTAACCAAGCTGCTGTTAACAAGGTTGTAGAGCACGTTGAAGACGCTGTATCCAAAGGTGCGAAAGTAGTTCTCGGTGGTGCACCACATGAACTTGGTGGATTGTTCTATCAGCCAACTGTGCTGTCAGATGTCAATTCCACTATGAAAGTCACGCATGAGGAAACGTTTGGCCCGGTAGCTCCGATTTTTCGTTTCAAAGAAGAAGCGGAAGGGGTTGCACTTGCTAATGCTACCGAGTTTGGCTTGGCGGCGTACTTTTACTCACGGGATATCAATCGTGTTTGGCGCGTATCCGAAGCACTTGAGTCTGGTATTGTCGGTGTTAATGAAGGAATAATCTCAACAGAAGTGGCACCGTTTGGCGGGGTTAAAGAATCCGGTATTGGTCGTGAAGGCTCCAGATACGGAATCGAAGACTATCTTGAAATGAAATACATCTGTATGGGTGGTGTTGTTTAACACTGCCGTTGATTACCCGGCTTAACCCGGTTTATTCATGAAAATGACGGCATCCCGCTTGATCCTTGATTTCACAGCGAATTTTTTCTCTTGTAAATATCAGTAAGCCAAGTAAATGAAAACATGGAACGCGAGAAGAAAATACCCTGTGAAACCAATGCTCTGCGCGCCATTTCACAAATAAACCGGGTTCGGTATCGGTTGCTGCGGTATTAGTCATAATCAGTTGTTTGCAAGCTCCGTGATCGGCCCGTTCAGTGATCGGCCAGTTCAGTGAGATGATCTAACAAGACACCGTCAATTGGGATCTTGTTTTTAGCCTGTCGCTTTGTAGCCCGAGCGTTGCTTTGTTCTCCTGGTAGACGAATTGTGTTGTTGACAGGTTTGTTTTTATCTCCCTGGATATTTGCGCTATGTGCGCGGCTTGATTTCAATCTGGCGACCAACTGAGAAGCTCTGTCAGTGAACCCATCATCAATAGCGCTCGGATCGATCGCAATCACTGTATTGCTGCGGTTGTCTTCGCTGTCGCCAAACAAAGATGCATTACCCAGCACGCCGGTTAGAAATTCAAACATCAAGGCAAGGCCTGATCCTTTCGCGCCGCCAAATGTTTTTAGCGCACCTGACATTGCCTCTATAGGGCTAACCGTCGGTTGGCCGTTGGCGTCGAGTGCTGAATCAAGGGGAAGTTTCTCATTGTTATCTCTGGCGCTAATTACGGCGAACCATGTGGTTGCAGCTGTTGCCATATCCAAAACCAATGGCTGTGTCTTTGTTGGTATTGCAATAGCGATCGGGTTGGTACCAAATACCGGATCAATGCCACCTTCCATTGCCATTACTTTCGGTGAACCCGCCAACACCATACCGATATACCCGGATTGCGCGAGATGATTTGCGTAGAAACCTATAGCGCCAGTTGATGAGCGCGTATTGTGAGTAGACACAAGTGCAATACCGTTTGTTCTTACGCATTCTGCTGCAACAGTAGTTGCCGTATGTAAAACATACATGCCTGTATGACCACCGCCATCAATCCGGCAGATGGATGGCATCTTATTTTCAATTTTAATATCAGTGCAGTTCTTATCTGGTAGTACCGTACGTTCCTTAATCTTGATAAGTCCCTGGCTGCTGCCACGCATTTCTGCGTACATTAAAACTTCACGGATAATGTCACGTTCGGGGTTTTTGATGCCGAGATTGCACAGCGCTTTATCTACAATCTGGTTTAATTCATCGAGTGCGACAGTCTGGTTCATTGAATTTTAGTTTGTTGGCGATTGATCATAGGTCAATCGGTTTAGACTCTTCCAATGCTTCTATAGTTTTCGGCCAGTCTTTTTTTAGCAATCGTGACAGTGATCTGTCCGAGAGAACCTTACCGTCAGTTTGGCAGCGCGGACAGTAGTTGGTTTCGTTACTTACGTATCTGATTCTCTGCACCTTTGTATTGCACACGGGACAAGGCTCATCGTATTTTCCGTGTACAGCCATTTCTTTTTTAAAAGCTGTTACTTTCTTCGGAAAATTACCGCCGTTTTCGAGCGATAAGGTTTTAGTCCAGTGCTCAAGCACCACGATACAGCTGTTGTGTAGATTTGAAATCTGGCTGTCATTCATTTTCTGTGTTTGCAACATCGGCGATAATTTTGCGTGGTGCAGAATTTCATCCGAGTATGCATTGCCGATGCCGCTAAACAGGGACTGATCCGTTAACGCACGTTTTAGCCCGGTTTATTCGTGAAATGGCGATCATAGCGCGCAGAGCATTGGTTTCACAGGGTATTTTCTTCTCGCATTGAATACTTACTGATATTTACAAGAGAAAAAATTCGCTGTGGAATCAAGGATCAAGCGGGATGCCGTCATTTTCATGAATAAACCGGGGTAGTGTGTGATTTCGAATCGTCAGCCTCTCTTTAAACTGAGCTTCTGTGATATCGAATATTTCAAGCCCACCTCGATCAACCCCGCCTCGATCAATGCTGAGCATGTCTGCTTCACTGGCAAAAAGATGGAGTGAAGCGCGACGTTTACTGCCTGCCTCTGTTAATTGTAAGTGACCGCTTGAAAATTCCAGGGTGAGCAGTGGTTTTCGTGCAGGCAGTTTTTTATTCTTATCAATCCATTGCAGTCTGCCGGCAATCATTAAATGAATCACCAGCCAGTGATGGTTATTAAAGCCAAGCGCGATTCGTTTACCAATACGCCGCAGGCTTGTAACCTTATGGTCAGTAAAGTGACCAATGCCAGGCTCTACTGTACGCAATAAAAATGGATTATTGATCTTGCTGGAAACAAGCTCTGTATTGATTATCCTGCTTTGTAGAGCCTGGATATAAAGTTCTATGTCAGGTAACTCTGGCATATTATTCCGGCATGTTACTCAGCAAGCTGTATTAAAAGCTTACCGTCTTCTACACGAATGTCTTCAATACCATCTGCCAGTGATTTCCAGAAACCGTCAGTGCCACCGAACTCACTTACCAGATCGATTCCTTTCAAGTTGCCTAGCCAGGCATTGGGTATCGGTATGCCCCAAAGGCTCACGCCTCTCATGATAATCTCGGGCCGATTATTCCTGTAAGACAACTCAGCCGCACCACTGACCTTCAATGTTATTCCACCGAGGAAAGGAAGGTCCGGATCCAGGTCTTTCAGAAGTTTAATACTGGCAAGGTTGTTAGTCAGATCAACGACCAATTGTTCTGCCAGATCTGTATTTTTAGCTAATAGCGCATTGAGCTCTCTTTCGGTCAGCTCTATTCTTCTCTTGCTGTCATCCTCTTTGTAAAGCTCCGGTTGAATTTCACCATCTGTAGTTGTTTGCGCATCTGGATTGCCATTATTCACCGTAAATTCATCTACATTGATTTCACGGGCAATTGCATCAGCTGATGAATCTGTGTTGTTGGAAGAAGGGAATGCTTCCTCGGTATTGGTCAAAGTATCGGCAGAAGAAGTGGCAGTCGTACCGGCTAGTGCGTCCAGCTTTTGTTCGAGGTTGAGTTGTTCGCTGTCACTTAGTTCAACAGGATCGAAATTACTGTTGAAAAACTGGCTTTGGATAGCCCAGACGGTTGCGGCTACTGTAATTACCACTGTTAACAATAGTAAACCGAAAATGCCAAGACAGCCGATCTTGCCTGATTGGAATGTCCTGTGTTGAGTAGAGACGTGTGGCAATGGTTTGCTCCGGAATATGCGCATAAACATCCAACACCAGCCAGTGGTGCCGGATGGACATTGGATAAACTTAGCCAACAGTAACCTATAAGTAATTGCCGGTGTAGCACATAGCGCTTAAATTGTGTGGTTCACCATCGAGAAAAGTGGCGACGTCTAGATCCGGGTGCCGCCGCGAAGGTATTTATCTGTACTCTTCGATGAACTGGTTAGAAGGGGAGAAGCTTCAACTGATAACCCGCCTAAACAGGGCCAAGAAATAAATGACTGCTACATTAACTGATCATAAGGAGCAGCAGGCGCCGCTAAACAAAGCGGTCTGGGATAATCTGCGTATACGAATGTGGGTCATATCGGCATTTTTGTTGTTGTTTTTGGCGACAATTCTGATCATTGCACCGCAAATTCAGCAACGACTGGATCGACAAACAAAAAACCGACTGGCACAGGCGGGTGTTAGCACCGCCACACTGGAGTTCGATTGGGACTATCGCAATCTGACAGTCAGTGGCTATTTGCCGGAGGGAGTCAGCCCCGACAGATTGGCGACGATCATGCGTGGCTCTTTCGAACCGTCATCTGCGCTTTTCGCACAAGGCATTCGGCACCTGAGGCTTGACCTCGAAGAGGGTTTACCGGTAGCTGTATCTTTTGCCGAAGAAAGTCTGCTTGTTGAGGTAACCACAGATGGTGTTGATGCAACTCTGGAAGGTGTTGTACAAAGCGACTCACAGCGTAATGTTCTGGTGCAGGCGATGTTAGCGTCCGGTACCGACAATGTGTTTGACAATCTAGAAGTCCAATCCATAGCTGATACATCAAGTGTAAATAAAAAAATCGATGCACTGGCGGCTTTACTGCAGCAAACAGGGCCAACGCAGGTTCGACGTTCTGAAATTAAATTAAATGAAGAGGAACTCTATTATCGGGTTCTTGCGAAAGATAAAAACAGTGCTCAGGCTATTGAAAGTGCAGCAACAGTAGAGATTGCTAATTTTAACGTCAAAGGGGGAGTAGAGCTTCTTTCCAGTAACAGATTAAACCTGGTTGCTGTGTCTGATGGTGAAAGAATGACTCTCAAAGGCAAGGTGTATTCAGATTCACAGCATAAGCGTCTGATGTTTGCAGCGAGTGAGGCTGTGGGTGCACAGAATGTTGTGGACAATCTTGCTATATCTGAGTTTCAGTCTGACGCACCGGAACTCGTGGAACGTGTTGATGGTGTCGCCGCTGTAGTCTCGCGATTCGCACCCGGTATCACCGGCGATATTTCGCTTAGCAATGGTGAGCTAAGCATTAATGCAGAAACGGGTAGTGACTCGGTAAGAGAGTATCTTGCATCGTCTACCGCAAGAGCGCATCGCGCAGGTCTTTCCTTGAATGAAAATATTACTGTTATAAAGCCTGAAGAAGATTCAGTCGCCTTGCAATCGGCTCTGGATGGTCTAATTGCTGAGGTTAGGCAAACTGTTATTTTTTCCAGTGGTGATTCGGTGTTATCCCCTTCTGCCATGCAAACGTTGGATAAAGTGGCTTTGAAAATTAATTCCTATAAAGGATTGGTGGTAGAAGTAGAGGGCCATACTGACGACGTCGGTCGGGCCGGCACTAATGAAAAGCTCAGTCAAAGCAGAGCTAATGCTGTACGAGATTATTTGGCAACCAGCGTAACATCCAATCAACTGATCGCTGTGGGTTATGGACACCGCAGGCCTCTGGAGACTAACGACACTCCTGAGGGTCGTCAGGCAAACCGGCGGGTGCACTTTACAGTACTTAAAAAACCGAACGGTCTGGCGGGTTAGTGCTTGCGAGTGTAAGCGGACTCGAACTTTAGCCAACTTAATTAATAGATAGAAAAGAGGATAGACAGATGATCTGGGTACTTTGGGACATCTTAATACCTTTGGCGGCATCGTTCGCATTGGGAACTTTGCTGGGCTGGCTAATTTGGAGCTGGCATCGTAAAAATCACTCGCGAAAAGAGTCCTCATCAGCTATAGCACACACTGTTGATTCCGGAGTTAATGGTGCGTCGGATTCTGACGAGCTTCAATTAGTGTCTGGCAAACCTGATCCAGATCCGATGTTGGTGCCGGAAATGGAAGTTACGGCGCTACGGGAGATGCAAAAAGCGAATGTTGTATTAATCAGTGAGCGTGATGAAGCGAATCAGGCGTTGGAAGATCTGCAGTTAGAAACACAGGAAATGCGTGACAGGCTGGCTGAGCTTGAAGCTGTAACAGAGGAGTCGATGCATGAAGACACCCCTGCTAATGCACCATTGGCTGCCACCGTTATCTCTAATGACAGTTTGACTGTAGCCGCGGGACTTGGTTTAGAAAACAGAGAGGGCCTGGAAAGCAAAGTAGGTCAGGAAAGCAAAGATACAAAAGAGCTGGAGCTTTTAAGGTCCGATCTAAAGCAGTTAACAGAGACGCTTGATAGAGAGCGAAAAGCCAGACGTGCTACTGAACTTGAATTGCTGAACATTAAGAACCGTCACGACAAACTCACGAGCGACTTTGCGACGACGGTAACCGTAGCGGAACATGATAATCAGATAAGTAAGCGTGACGAGGAAATAGAATCTCTAAAACAGCAACTAGCTGATCTGGCTCAACACCAGGATAAAGAATCAGTTGAGGAAGAAGCAAACATAACCAACCTGGAAGTTGAAGAGCAGCCTAAAGAAGAGAGACCAGAAGAAGAGAAACCTGAAGTCGAAGAAGAGGGGCAAAGCAACAACGAAATCCCTGATCAAGTTGTTACAGCAGAAGTCGTTGTGCCAGATAGCAATAGTTCAATCAGTGTTGCACAGGCAGCTGGTATTGAAGTGACGGAAGGAGCGACCGAATCAGAATCTCCTGTGGTGCAGAATAAAAAACCGACAGAAAGCAGTGATATCCCGAAGGGATGGAAGGTGCCGGAGAAGAAGCCGTCTAAAAAGGAACGCGACAAGCTTACTGATATCAAAGGTGTCGGTCCCGCGCTCGAAAAGATACTGCACGAATGTGGTATTTACTATTACCAACAAGTGGCAAATCTGGATAAAAGCGGCATTGATGAATTGCAGCTGCGGATACCACAATTTCCCGGGCGTATTCAGCGCGACAAATGGGTAGCACAAGCGAACGTACTGCAGAAAAAAAAGTACGGTGAAAGTGCCTGAATTGCAAAGGCTTGAAATTACAAAAGGTCAGCGTAGACCAGTATTAGCTGTTGCCATGAGCCAGATCGACAACATCCTGAATTGTTGGAATAGATGTCTGTGCTCCCGGCTTCGTGCAAGCCAGTGCCGCGGCCGCATTTGCTACTTTGCAGGCGTTTTGTAGCGAATTGCCAGTGGAAAGCATGGTGCCGAGGAAGCCAGCAAAGGTATCACCTGCACCAACGGTATCCAGCGCATCGATTTTGATACCGGGAAGGTTAAATGGTTTGGACTGTTCATCAATTGCTTCGATGCCTTTAGCGCCCAGTGTTCTGACGACCGCACAACCGGTCGCGCTGCTGATATCTGAAACTGTTGCTGAACTAAGGCTTAAATCCTCTGCGAGCTGCTCTGCCTCTGATTCGTTTAGTATTAGGTAGTCAACGTCTGTAAGGAACAGTTTATCGACTGAATGATACGGGGCAAGATTGGCCATGGTTCTGGCTCCATTCTGACGGGCGTGATTCGCAGCGGCCGCTACTGACTCGAGCGGACATTCCAGTTGCAGCAGCAACATATCATTGCGGCTTATATTCATATCGCGTGCGTGTTCAGTGCTAACAGAACCATTGGCTCCGGCAACTATAACGATCTGGTTTTCGCTTTGTTCATCCACAAACACAAAAGCACAACCTGTAGGTCCTGGAATTGACTTAACACCGGATAGGTCAACTCCATCGCGGTACAATAATGAGACCGCGGCATCGGCCACAGTGTCGGTACCGACAGCGCCGGTCATGCTCACTTTTGCCCCGGCTCTACGCGCTGCGAGTGCCTGATTTGCACCTTTTCCTCCTGGTGTCAGAACCAGATCTTTGCCGGCTATCGTTTCACCGGGAGTTGGCAGATGTGGGACAACCACCGAGTAATCTATGTTAATTGAGCCAAGTACATGAATCATAAGGATACGCTTCGGTTGGTTCCGGATGCTGACGGGCGATTGTTTTTTGTATGATACTTTAACATCTACACCAGTTTTTGAATTAGCACTCGCATAGCTTCTTATGACATCGATATTTATAGTCGGATGTAGGTGACCAAGAATACGTGGTTAAGACTCTGAACAAAACATCAGTTAAAAGCGACTCGGCAATAAAATTGTCTGCTGCCAAATTGCGACGAATTGCACTTGCGCAACAAGGTTTGCTGAATAACAAGTCAATGGCTACAGGTAAATCGGGTGTTGCCGATGTAGTCGCGCATCTTGGATATGTGCAGATAGATACTATCTCTGTGGTAGAACGTGCTCATCATCATGTGTTGTGGACGCGGGTGAAAAACTACCAACCGGTTTTCCTGGATACTGCAGTTAGGAAAAAGGAAATATTCGAATACTGGTTTCATGCAGCGGCTTATCTCCCGATGAACGATTTTCGCTTCGCGCTTCCGCGGATGAATGCTATTAAGGCAGGTGAGAAGCACTGGTTCGACAACATCGATAAAAAACTAGTTCGGCAGGTTTATAAGCGAATCGAAGCCGAAGGCTCGTTACGAGCCAAAGACGTCACTAGTGAGTTTGAAGATAAGAAGAGCACGAATACTGGCTGGTGGGACTGGAAGCCTGCAAAAAAGGCTATCGAAAAACTATTTATGCAGGGAGACCTGATGATTGTCGGGCGCGAAGGATTCCAAAAGCGCTATGACCTGACTGAACGTGTGTTGCCAGACTGGGTTAATACCAAAACTCCGGATTCCTCAGAAGAAGCAAAACATCTTGTCGATACCACCTTGAGAGCACACGGGTGTGCAAATCTCAAGTCATTTACTTATCTGCGTAAGGGAAAGCCATTGCGTGATGCAGTCAAGGACTGTTTAGAATCTTATATTGATAGTGGCTATGTTGTGAAAATACAGTCGCCGGCAGGAGATATTTTTTACTGTAATGCGGAGTTATTAGAAAGCAACAAGCGACCTGGTTCTCGAGTTCGTTTATTGTCTCCGTTCGATAATCTGGTTATACAACGCCAGAGATGCCGCGAGTTTTTTGAATTCGACTATCAGATAGAGTGCTATGTACCAGCCGCGAAGAGAATACATGGCTATTTCTGTCTGCCGATATTATACAAAGACAATCTGGTTGGTAGAATTGACTGTAAGGCTGATCGGAAAGCCCGAGAGCTGCAGATAAATAATTTGCAGCTTGATAGGTCGGAAATTGAATTTATATCAGCCCTGGCAGTCGAGCTGGAAAGCTTTATGCGTTTCAACAACTGCAAAAGAATAACGATAAAGCACAAGCCGCGTACTGCCAGTGCAAAGCAGCTACAAAAATACCTCAACAGCTTTAAAACACACAATTAGAAAAATGACCTATAGCGACAGTAGAGCCGGTATAGGTCGATAAAAAACTATGCTTTCAGTGCTACTGCAGGCTCTATGAAGTCCATATTCAGTGCCACACCAACTGGACCATTGGTCAGTTGGCCTTTGTGAACATTCAGTCCTTCAAGCAAATGAGGGTCAGCAAGACATGCATCACGATAGCCTTTATTTGCCAATGCTAAAGTGAACGGTAACGTCGCATGATTAAGTGCATGTGCTGATGTACTCGCAACAGCACCCGGCATGTTCGCAACGCAATAGTGGACGATGTCATCAACTATGTAGGTTGGGTCTTCATGCGTAGTCGCTTTGGAGGTTTCAAAACAACCACCCTGGTCTATTGCAACATCAACCAGAACAGAACCTTTGCGCATGGTCTTTAGCATATCGCGTGTAACCAGCTTTGGTGCAGCAGCGCCTGGGATCAGCACTGCGCCGATGATCAGATCACTTTCTGAAACATGCTTTTCAAGTGATGCCTTGCTTGAATACACCGTAGAAATTTTTCCACCGAACTGAGCATCCAGTTCACGCAGTCTCTCGATCGAACGATCAAGCACAGTAACATTTGCCTGCATACCAACGGCCATTTGTATTGCGTTGGTTCCTACCACGCCGCCACCGATAACCAGTACGTTGGCCGGTGCAACACCCGGTACACCTCCGAGTAACTTACCGGAGCCACCGCGTGACTTTTCAAGACACATGGCTCCCGCTTGTATGGACATACGTCCGGCAACCTCAGACATAGGGGCAAGCAGAGGTAGACCGCCATCGTTATCTGTCACCGTTTCATAAGCGATGGCGATCGAACCGGAATTCATTAGTAAGTCGGTTTGTTGTGGGTCTGGTGCCAGGTGTAAATAAGTGAAAAGCACCTGATCCGGTCGAAGCATTTTGCATTCATTCGGTTGCGGTTCCTTGACCTTAACGATCATCTCGGCTTTTTCAAATACTTCTTCCGCACTGGCGGCGATCGTTGCACCCGCATCTACGTAAGCCTGATCTGCTTCTCCGATACCTTCGCCTGCGGTAGTCTGCACCAGCACCGAATGCCCGTTCGCGATGAGTTCACGAACGCTTACCGTCGTCAGCCCGACTCGGTATTCGTGGTTTTTTATTTCTTTTGGCAGGCCGATCAGCATGGGTCTCTCCAGTTTCGTTTTTGCCCGGTTTGATACAGTTGACGGCTGTAAGACCGGAAATATTTATGTTAGAAATCTTACTTTCAGTAATTAATGGCAGTGTAGGAGAGAATTGCCGGAATATCTTGTGGTAAATAATTGACCTGCAATATAAATTACTGCTAAAAATATATTTCCGAAGTTATTTGCTGAATTAGATTGAAAAAGCTGGACCGAATTGATCGCCGGATACTCAACGAGCTGCAAAAAAATGCGCGAATTTCGTATGTTGAACTGGGTGAAAAGGTCGGTCTCAGTACCTCGCCGTGTCTGGAGCGAGTAAAGCGTCTTGAGAATGGAGGATACATCGTCGGCTATACCGCCATTCTGAATCCAGAAATGTTGAATGCTGCACTAGTGGTCTACGTGGAAATAAAGCTTGAATACGACAGCAAGCAAATTTTTGAGAAGTTTAAGCAGGCCGCATTGCAGATTCCGCAATTGTTGGAGTGTCATCTTTTGTCTGGAGATTTCGACTATCTGATGAAAATCCGCGTAGCTGACATGGCTGAGTACCGCCAGTTGCTTGGGGATATTCTGCGCGATTTGCCCGGCGTGAGAGATACGCGCACTTATATCGTGATGGAAATTATCAAAGAAAGCACGCGTTTGAGCACACTTTAAACTGAGGTTTACACCGAAGAGCTACACAGGGGAAACAAGAGAATTACTTTCGTATCAAAAGTGCGTAATACAATGCAGAGTGGGTTCGACAGACATGATTAAATGTGCGTGAGCATCAGTTCTTTTGCAGTTTGTAGTTATCGCTAATCAGCCTTTATACAGGCTGGAGAACTTAGCCAAATCCTGTATTTGTGAATGTATATTTCACGCAATCAATTTATTTGAACGATTATGAGCTCAAAGAAAGACGATCCTAGTACTCAGTCCAGGTCTGCCCCGGTTCGGCATTTGCCGGACGGTAGATCCCTTACTCTAGTGCAACCGCCCGATTCTCACGACCATTTCTTAAACGCAATGAAGCTGCGCCGTGGTTCTGTTGGCAGATCAATGGATGAGGTTGCGGCGGTAGAACTTTTTGAAATTGCAGCAGCTGACGGGCATCTTGGTGCGAGTGCTGCAATCGCGCTATTGTGCGAAGGCAAGTTGCCTCAGCAAACATGCAAGGACCACTTTGATAAAGCCAGAAGCTGGATTCTAAAGAGTGCTGATGCAGGAGATCAATGGGGACTGTTGTTCCTTGGCATCATGTACTTTGACGGTCAGGGTGTTGAGCAAAGTTACGAGCAGGCAGCGCATTACTTTCAAAAAACAGCCGATTTGGGTAATTCCTGTGCCCAGGGCTTTCTTGGATACATGCATTCGGTAGGCGACGGTGTTCTGCAAAACAGACAAGTGGCGGTAAATTTTTATCGTGCTGCTGCAGATCAGGGACATGTCGTTGCGCAGTTCGATCTGGGTGTTTGCTATGCACAGGGCATGGGTGTGCCAAAAGATAAAAGAGCTGCCGTTAGTTGGTTTAAGCTCGCCGGGGAGCGTGGCGACCTGCAAGCACGTGCATTGCTCGCAAAGATGTACGCTACAGGCAACATGGTAGAGGAAGATAACGAAACCGCTATGAAGTGGTTTCACCGTGCTGCAGACGGCGGTCACACGGCATCACAATACGACCTGGGTATTTGCTATGTAAATGGCGTTGCTGGTGAGCAAAATTATGCAGAAGCCATGAAATGGTTTCGCAAAGCAGCGCAGTCAGGCCACGCACAGGCGCAGCTTAACTATGGTATTGGTTGTGCGTTAGGACTGGGTTTGCCGAAAGACGTTTATCAGGCAGTTTACTGGTTTAGCATGGCAGCTGATCAGGACAACGCAGCGGCGCAATACAATCTTGGCCGTATGTATGAGCATGGTCTGGGTATTGATAAAGATGAAAAGGCAGCGATCGATTGGTATCGAAAATCTGCCGATCGCGGCAATGTCAGAGCTCAGGTTAATCTCGGTCTGCGTTACGGCAACGGACGCGGGTTACAACAAAACTACACCCGTGCAGTACGCTGGTTGCGTCGAGCAGCGAAAGAGGGCGACGCGAGAGCCAATTTCAATATGGGCGTGCTTACCCAGAATGGTTGGGGTGTGGCGAAAAGTGAGGCTAATGCGATCAAACACTTTGAAGCGGCTGCAGCACACGGCAATGCCAAGGCGGAACGGTCGCTCAGGGCATTACAACGCGCATCGCAAAGAGATTCTGCAGAGGTTTGATGTTGGTCGGGATCGGCTAACCAGGTGAATAGCCGTCGGCGTTGTGCAAACTGGCTACAGTGCGATTTCAATACAACGGCCCTCGTTTAAGAGGGCTGTTTCTGTATCCCGGAATTGAAGCGTTTGTAAACTATTCCGGGAATCTAAGTTCCGATATTTACACCCTAGAAATTTAAAGAGATATCGCGATGACCTGCATCGCATGCGGCTACGTATAGTGCCTGCTCTCTCGTAAGCTTTGATTGTTGTCTGACGCCGATACTGGAGCGAATGGTCTCTTCATAAGCGGCAACTTGAGCACCTATTGATGTTTCAGCCTGCTCTCGCCATTGGAGTTCTGACAAATATTCTTCTTCGGCATCATCAAGGGCTTTCAGTGCTTTTTCTTTACTCGGTTTCTTTGCTCTAAGTGCTTTGCGGGCTTTTGAAATGTCTGACTTAATCGCAGATGCACCCTCAACATCGCCGAATCTTTTGCTTGCAGCTGCAAGCTCATCAATTGTGGCGTCATCAGTATCAGCGCTTTCAATCATGTCTCTTAAGTTCTGGAATTCGCCGCCCAGGGCTTTCAGAGACTCAGTCGCTGCCAGAGTCGTTTGTAGTTGAACGATTGGTTGATAGCCTTTGTCGGCTGCTTTTCTGAACTCAACTCTCTGTTTACGTTCCGCTAGTTGCAAATCAGTGAAGTCAGCACGTGCCTGATCCCAGTTTCCAGGGGTCGTTGCTTCCACTGCTTCGCGCTCAGCAGTGAGTTCTTCAATATGTCTGGTCAGGGATTCTCGTTGTGGGGAATCATCATCCAGTCTGTCGAGTAGTGTTTGTTCCTCTTCTATTTTGGCATCGATAGAAAGGGTGGCGATACGAATATCACGTACCTGCTCATGCAGCGGTCGAAAGTCAGTTGATCCTTCTGTTACAACATCAGCGCTTTGATTCGCTTCGGCAAGTAGTCCGATACTTTTCTCTGCATGGTCAAAACTTTCCGTAACTGACTTACCGAGTTTCTTCGGCAACATACTAAAATCAAGTGTGCGTGTATCTGCAATTAGTGTTTTTAAACTGTCGCTGTTTTCTGCGAATTGTTCGGTTACATATTGCTCGACACAGTGACTGAGCTTCGGGTTGCGTGGTGGAGGTGCTGTCTCCGCCGTCAGTTGCAAACGTTTGGGCAGATAGTTCACCAGTTGCGGGTAATACCCGACTATGCCAAGGGCTGTGATTTGTAGCATGATGAACGCGATAACACCTTTGTACATCTGTACGGTTTTGACAGCAGCCGGTGCAACACCACGCATATAGAAAAGCGCAAACCCGAATGGTGGAGTCAAAAACGAAGTTTGAATATTCAAGCCGATCATCACACCCAGCCAAACCGCTGTGATATTCGCGGAAGGATCAGCCAGCAGTATCGGTGCGACAATCGGTACAACCACTACCGCAATCTCAATGAAGTCGAGGAAGAAACCGAGTACAAAAATGACTGCCATAACGATAATAAATTTCGTCCAGAAGCCACCTGGTAGTGCGTTTAGATAGTCGCGTACCAGTTCTTCTCCGCCAAAAGCACGGAATGCTGCGGTAAGAATTGCAGCACCTAACAGAATAATAAAAACCAGTGATGTGGTTTTTGCGGTTTCAATCATTACTTCGTATAGCGTATTGTCGATCTTTGCTACACGGATACCGCTCCATAGAAGTGCGAGCAGGAAAACCACCACGGCACCTATAGCCAAATTAATGCCCAGCTGGTCGCGTTCTGTTTGTATCGACTTAATATTATTATCGAAAAAGAACAGTATCAATCCAATCGCTATTAGTGCGGCAGTTGCCAAAACGGCAGGCAGGTATCGTGTGGGACCCTTGTCTTTCAATCGATAGCCTGCCATCAACAAGGCGCCGGCTGCACCGATAGCACCTGCCTGATTGACTGTCGCGATACCGGAGATAATTGAACCAAGGACTAAAAAGATAAGTGTTAACGGTGGTACTAAAGTAGCCAGTACCTGCCCAATGAAAGCGCCGTCAAAACCACCTTCGCTTCTTACCGCCGGTGCAGACTTTGGCCGAATCAGTGCGAAGATCAGAATGTAGGCCATATAAAGCAACACCAATACGATGCCGGGAATAAAAGCACCGAGGAACATTTCGCCAGCACTGGTTGAACTGACGTCAAATTCCGACGGCATTGAAATCTCACCCGTCGATGCTTTGTACAAAACCTTGCGTGCCGTGCTGGCTTGATCAGTGGCACTGGCAAGCTGATCAGCGAGAATAATAAGTACGATAGATGGCGGAATGATCTGACCGAGCGTGCCGGATGCGGCAATAGTGCCGGTAGCCAGTGATGGCGAGTAGTTGTTGCGCAACATAACCGGTAGCGAGATAAGTCCCATTGCGACTACCGTCGCTCCAACAATACCGGTGGTGGCAGCGAGCAGTGCACCTACAAAGACAACAGAGATACCCAAGCCGCCTGGTACCGGGCCGAACAGCTGAGCCATTGTCATCAATAGATCTTCTGCAATCTTTGAGCGTTGCAGCATGATGCCCATGAAAATGAACAATGGAATTGCAATAAGAGTGTCGCGCTCGACTTCCCAGTAAATACCGCGAAGATTAGTAACACCTGCGGACAACCACTGGCTTGGGCCGTCCTGTGCAAAGTAGGCGTCCACGTTGCCGCCTGCGAACAGATAACCGCTTAGAGCTGCAATCGCAATGGTTACAATAGCCGCACCGGGCAAAGCGAAAGCAACGGGATAACCTGACCCCAGTGCAAACGCGAGTATGACCAGCAGCAGTGCAAGAAATAGTAGTTCCATGATCTGCTCCTAGTGCGCAACTTCAGTGTTAGTGGTTCTGCTGCCGGGCTGCTGCCTTTTGTCGGCAACGGATTCCAGAAACTGGGCGGTGAACTGCAACAACATAGTGATGGCGAATACACCGAGAAAACCTGCCATCCAGTATTTAGTGTACATACCAAAGCCTGACTGCGAGACTTCAAAGTTGGCCAATGGTCCATAGATAATGGCGGACTTTCCACCCAGGCCGATAACGATAATCGTCCAGCAGAGGGTCATACCAAAAAAAACAGCACCGAATGAATTTACAAATCCCTTGCGGGTTCTGCGCATCGCGGAGTAGAAAATATCCACTCTTACATGGCCTTCTTCAAGCAGTGTGTATGCGCTTGCAAATAGAAATAAGGCGGCGTACCAGAAGCGCACCAGGTCACCCATGAACGCCTGTTCGTAGGAAAAGATAAATCGGGTAATAACAATCGCAAGTTCTGCAAGGACGATAAGCAACGCGAGCCAGTGGAAGCCCAATGTGCGGGTAATAGCACCTGCAACGAATCCCAGTGCCAGTAACGGCAGATGAACCATCGGGCCCCGGAACTGCGGTCGACCGAGATCTTTAGCGAGTTGTTCATCGACAACAAGATGTAGAAGATCCTCGACGCGTAAGAACGAAATCGCCATGTCGGCAAGGCCAATAAAAAACACTGCCCAGAACATTGACCTTATAAGATAAGTATTGATTGCAGTGATCGATGCAGCATCTGCCCGCAGGCTGCGATCACGGCCTTTGACAAACAGCCAGGCAAGTATTAATGCCGCTGCGTAAATTGCCAGCTGAGCCCAGAGGCGCCAATCGGCTATTGCGCTTGAAAAGGCTTTTACACCAGGCCATTGTTGCGAGTGAACCAGCGTGTTGTTAATCAGGTAGGCTACCAGAAAAAACAACATGCTCCAGCTGAAAAACCGGCTCAATCTGTCTTTGGAATCAGTGCTGAAGTCAGCTATGGAGTCGGATCGGTGCTCAGTTTCCATCGCCGCGTCTCTTAACGTTTTGTTGTTTTAGGATAATGCTTTTTTGACGAGTATGGCGCAGATTGCCACCAAAAAAAGCAAAAGTGAGGTTGTTCATATAGAAATGGCGGAGCGTTAATCGCTCCGCCATTTCTTAACCAGCAATCAAAAGAACAATCGGTACTTGGAGTCTGTGCTGCAGAACCTCTGCTACTGCGAACGCGCCCTGACGGTGGTTTTTATCGATCATTTTCGTTCCGTATGAATAACTAGGCGCCTCAAATGATCGTAAAAACGTACTCGCCATGGCACATTCTCGCTACGCAGATGTCTACCGCGAAGACATCCTAGATGTCCAGCACGCGATTACGTTGGTTTGAGAAGCCAACTTCAGCAATCTTCAGATAGGCTGCCATCTCACGCAGAGCATCCTGATAACTGTCGTTGATTTTTGCAGCCAGTTCACTATGGTCGCGAGTTTCTTCAAACACTTCAGCAGCGGCTTCGCCAAAGCTGTCGTAGATTTCGTCGTTAAACTCACGTAGCTCAACACCGTTTTCTTCTACCATCTTTGCAAGGTAGAAACCGTTGTTGGCGATAGCTTCTTCTGGTTGTGCTGCGTTTTCCTCCATACATGCTGCTTCAATGACGGCTTGCTCCCACTTGGAAAGCTTGTTCCACCACTCGGCATTCATACCAAATGCAAGACCGCCGCCCGGCTCGTGCATACCAGGCGAGTAGTAGAACTTGGCCGCTTCATAAAACTTCATGAAGTAATCGTTGTATGGTCCAACCCACTCGGTAGCATCGATAGCTCCGGAAACGAGATTTTCATAAATCTGGCCGCCTGGCAGTGATACTGGTGATGCACCAAGTTTTGCCATAACGTCTCCGCCGAGGCCAGGAATACGCATCTTAAGACCTTTAAGATCCTCAGCAGTTTCAATTTCTTTGTTGAACCAGCCACCCATCTGTGTGCCTGTTCCACCACAAGTCAGTGCCTTCAAGCCGAACTCGCCTGACAGTTCATCCCAAAGTTTTTGGCCGTCTTTAAACTTAATCCATGCATTCCACTCAGGTGTGGTCATACCGAAAGGAACTGAAGTGAAGTATGCGAAACCCGGGTGCTTGCCTTTCCAGTAGTAGTAAGCAGCGATGTATGCCTGGCTGTTTCCAGCAGCTACTTCATCGAATACGTCGAATGCACCGACGCGCTCACCGGCTGCGAAGTACTTAGTGGCGATTTTGCCGTCTGACAGTTCAGAGATCCGTTCCACGAGTCGCTGGGCACTAATACCCAGACCCGGGAAGTCACGCGGCCAGGTTGAGACGATGGTCAGTTCAGTTTTGGATTGGGCAATCGCCGGGGCTGCGGTGATTGTGGCACCTGCCGCTGCGGTGGCGGCTGCACCGGTCTTGATAAAATCACGTCTTTTCATAGAGTTTCCCAGTAATTTGGATACTTAAATTTCGTATGATTTGATGTCTTCCGCGAGCGAGAGCCTGCGGAGTATTCGGGGTTATTTGGTAAGAAACCGTCCGAATTGTGTCTGAGAGTAACATCTTTTTGTCAATTTGGCGTACAGCAGGGCCGCCAATCGGCAAAATCTGTTTAAGATGTCAGGTCAAGTAATTCCGGAGGCCGGGAAGAAAGAATTTTTTGCAGTGGTGCCGGATCTTTGGTGTAGGTTGTGACTGCATCAGGCGGGAAGTGAAGATCGTCTAGTCTTGAGAGCCAGAATCTGAGTGCCGCGCAGCGAACTGCGTCCGGCCAGCTGGAGTGTTCCACCGGTTCAAGTGGCCGAATACTTTGGTATCCGTTCAATAGTGCGCTGGCGAGTTGCTGATCGATTCCGGTAGTGTTGTCCCTGCACCAGTCGTTAAAGGTAATTGCAAGGTCGTACAACATACAACCGGTGCAAGCGTAGTAAAAATCAATGATACCGCTGATGTTGTCACCATCGAACAGGACGTTGTCTTTAAATAGGTCTGCATGAATAACGCTCGTTGGCAGCAAGGCCATTTTTGTCGCATAGTCAGCAGCCATGTGGTGGTCTAGCAAATCCATTTCTTCAGTGTTCAGTTTATTGCGCACTTTTTCTGCAGTTGCGGTGCGCCATTCGGTTCCCCTGGAGTCTTTACGGTCTTTGTTACCGGTTTGGGAATAATCCTGACAGCTCTTGTGAAAGTGGGCGAGTACCTGACCAAGGGCAAAGCAATCGTTGGTGTTTACGTCTGTCTTGTCACTACCCTGCAGACACTGAACAATAGTTGCCGGTTTTTTTGCGAGGGGTTTTGTATAGCCGCCACTGATTGACTGCAGCGGGGCGGCACAAGGAATGTTGTTTTTATTCAGATACGCGAGCAGCTGCATAAACCACTCTACGTCTGTAAAGCTTTCATGCTCCACTATAGTCAGAACGTAACGACCCGTCTCTGTGTCGATATAGAAGTTGCTGTTGGTGATGCCTGCTTCTATGCCGGTAAACCCGCTGGGTGAGCCGACAGGATAGTTTTTTAAAAATGCCGCGAGCTGCGGCATATCAATTGAAGTGAAGACAGACATTAATAGAGATCGACAACTGAGTGATTCAGGTTTTTAACAGTGCTTTTGAAATGAAAAGGCATAAAGGTGTCGAATATGGTTTGCTAGATATCCATAGAGATATCGTCATTGGCTAACACCTGATCCATATCTACACCCTCGTAGAAGTCAAAGATAGATTCAATAACTTTTTCCGGATCATCTTCAATTGAAAACAGGTCGAGATCTTTCTCGCTGATTGTGCCCATAGTGAGCATTGAGTCTCTGAGCCAGTCGACCAGCCCGGTCCAGAATTCGGAGCCGACAAGTATCACTGGTATTTTTCGTGATTTACCGGTTTGGATAAGGGTAAGAATTTCTGCCAGTTCATCCAATGTGCCGAAGCCTCCGGGCATGACCACGTAGGCTGAAGCATATTTGGCGAACATCACTTTACGGGCAAAAAAGTATTTAAAGGTAATGGCAATGTCCTGATACGGATTGCCGGATTGCTCAAACGGAAGTTGAATATTCAGTCCGACACTTGCGGACTTGCCCGCGAACGCACCCTTGTTAGAAGCCTCCATGATACCTGGCCCACCGCCACTGACGACAGCAAAACCGGCGTCTGACAGTTTTCGCGAAATGTCTTCGATCAGCAGGCTGTATTCATGATCTGGTTTGAATCGGGCTGAGCCAAATACGCTGACTGACGGGCTGATTGCAGCGAGTTTTTGAAAGCCTTCTACAAATTCGGCCATGATTTGGAAAATCTTCCAGGATTCACGACTTAGCGCGTGATCAATGTCTGCGCCCTTTCGAAGCTGTGGTTTCTTTTTTATTGTCATGTTAGTTATCTGTCGTGGCCAGACTTGTGGAAGTCCCCGGGCCGTTGTGTAGACCACAGCCTTGGTTTAGGCCAGAGCCATTGTGTGAGCCAGAGCTTTGGCGTAGGCCAGAGCTTTGCGTTGGCTCGAGCGGCGGGTTCTGTTCGAAAAAGTTGAGGCTTAGGAGTCTGCGCGGCAGAACGTCCGCTACTGCGAACGCGCCCTGACGGTACGTTTTATCGATCATTTTCGTTACGTATGAACAACTATGCGCCTCAAATGATAGTAAAAACGTCCTCGCCATGGCACGTTTTCGCTACGCGGATTTCTACCGCGCAGACTCCTAGGAGCTTGTCCGAGAATGAATGATCTATTGCGAAAGCGATCTTTTGGCCAGCTATTGCGATCGATATCGTTAAATATGAATGACTATTCGCCTCAATCGATCGAAATATCTGACTCAAAATCTCACTTTCTCGCTACGACCCTCATTCTCGGACAAGCTCCTAGTCGGAGGATTATAGCTGATTCAGGGTTCTCCTCCTTTTTTTGCTTTTGTCTGGTAATTCTGCCGAAATCGAACTCGTTGTGAATGGCGGTCGATTAAAGTTCTGCAGACAGGTATTCTCTTCAAATTCAAATCAGCTTACCGGGTTCAAAATGTCAGATACTCCTCCTCTGATACTGGTTGATGGATCGTCGTATCTTTTCCGTGCATTCCATGCGCTGCCACCTTTGACAAACAAGACCGGTGAACCGACCGGTGCAATGCTCGGCGTGATTAACATGCTGCGGCGTCTGCTTGATACTTATAAACCCACCGAGATGGGTGTGGTGTTTGACGCAAAAGGAAAAACTTTTCGCAATGAGATGTATGCCGAGTACAAGGCAACTCGCCCACCTATGCCGGATGAGCTTCGCCAACAGATTGAACCGTTGCATGAAATGATTCGTGCCATGGGCCTGCCGCTTATCAGTGTCACAGGCGTTGAGGCAGATGATGTAATTGGTACTTTTGCGAAGCAGGCGACGGAGGCAAAAAAGAAGGTAGTGATTTCAACCAGTGACAAGGATCTCGCGCAGCTGGTCAATGAACATGTAACGCTGATCGATACGATGAGCAATAAAACTTATGATATTGATGGTGTTGTTGAAAAATTCGGTGTGCCACCGGAGAAGATTATTGACTACCTGGCGCTGGTCGGAGACAAGTCGGATAACATTCCGGGTGTGAATAAGTGCGGCCCGAAGACTGCGGTCAAATGGCTTGGGCTGTACGATTCCATTGAGGGTGTTGTAGCCAATGCGGATGAAGTTAAAGGCAAGATAGGAGAATACTTGCGAGAGGCTTTGCCAATGTTGCCACTCTCCTATGATCTGGCAACCATAAAGCTGGACGTAGAACTCGATGAAACCATTGAGACGTTAAAAATAAAAGCTGCTGATACTGAAAAATTAAGACCCATGCTTGAACGTTATCAGTTTAGAGCATGGTTGAATGAACTGGACGGCAAAACTACTGCGCCAACCGGTGGTACGGCACCGGAAGTTCCAACAGTCGAAAAAATTGAAAAACGTGACTATCAGATTGTCACTAGTAAGGCCGCACTTAATAAGTGGCTGAAGAAAATAAAAGACAAAGGTGTGTTTGCCTTTGATACCGAAACGACCAGCATTAACTATATGGAAGCTGAAGTGGTTGGTTTGTCGTTTGCCGTAGAAATGGGTGAAGCGGCCTATCTGCCAGTCGCGCACGATTACGAGGGCGCACCGGATCAATTATCACGAGATGAGGTGCTTGACGCTTTTAAGGCAATACTTGAAAGTGATGATATTAAAAAAATTGGCCAGCACTTAAAGTATGACCGCAACGTACTGCTCAATCATGGTATTGAACTGCGCGGAATAGAGCACGACACCATGTTGCAATCTTATGTGTGTGACGCTTCTGCTAATCGGCATGATCTGGATGTGTTGGCTAAAAAATACCTTGATATTAAAACCACACATTTTGAAGATATAGCTGGCAAAGGCGCGAAGCAGCTGACCTTTAACCAAATAGAGTTGGAACCGGCAGGTGACTATGCTGCAGAAGATGCCGATGTCGCTCTGCAGTTACACAATCAGTTAAATAAAATGGTCACGGCCGAGCCTGCTCTGGATAAGGTCTATCGAGAAATAGAAATTCCGTTGTTGAGCGTATTGTCCAACATTGAACGTACCGGTGTGCTGGTAGATGCGGAGCTATTGAGTGCACAAAGCAAGGAGATTGCAGAGAAAGTATGCGCAATAGAAGCACTGGCACATGAAGATGCGGGGCAGGAGTTCAATCTTGGCTCTTCCAAGCAAATTGGTGAGTTACTTTATGAAGTCAAAGGCATGCCGGTTATACGTAAAACACCAAAGGGGCAGCCGTCTACAGCAGAAGATGTGTTGGAGCAGCTCGCAGTTGATTATCCATTGCCTAAGTTAATTCTTGAGTACCGTAGCTTGAGTAAACTGAAATCAACCTACACCGATAAATTGCCGAAACAGATTAGTGCAAAGACTGGCAGAGTGCACACCTCTTATCATCAGGCTGTTGCTTCCACCGGGCGGTTGTCATCTGCTGACCCTAATCTGCAGAACATTCCTATCCGTACCCATGAAGGCAGAAGAATTCGCGAAGCGTTTATCGCACCAGAAGGCTATCAGATATTGGCGGCCGATTACTCACAGATAGAGTTGCGCATCATGGCGCATCTTTCCGCTGATGAAAATCTTTTGTCAGCTTTTGAAAACGGCGCTGATATTCACAGTGCTACAGCCGCTGAAGTGTTTAGCAGTGTGATTGATGATGTCGATGCAGATCAGCGCCGCGCTGCAAAGGCAATTAACTTCGGTTTGATATACGGGATGTCAGCTTTTGGTCTTGCACGTCAGCTCGATATCTCGCGCACCGATGCCCAGCAATACATCAATCTGTACTTTGAGCGGTATCCGGGAGTAAAGCGTTATATGGATTCCACTAAGCTCAATGCCAAGCATCAGGGGTATGTGGAGACAGTATTTGGTCGACGGTTGTATCTGCCAGATATTAATTCGAGTCGCTATCAAATGCGACAGTATGCAGAGCGCACGGCAATTAACGCACCGATGCAGGGAACTGCTGCAGACATTATTAAGCGGGCGATGATCGATGTGGATCAATGGCTTAAGGATGACAAGCTGGATGCCCGGGTGATCATGCAGGTGCATGATGAGCTGGTGCTTGAAGTTAAGAAAAGTCAGGTTAAAAAGGTATCAAAAGAACTTTCTAGCCTCATGATTGGGGCTGGATCGCTTTCGGTTCCTCTGGAAGTTGAAATTGGTGTGGGTGCTAACTGGCAGGAAGCACATTAGCGATTAATTGAAATTTTTGGCTGATGTGCCTCCGGCTGTTAGGTCGTGCGCGCGATAGCCAACAGGATCCCTCCGTTTTATCCAACACCCCCTTACCTACACCTCTTTACCAACACCTCTTTATAAGGATGCGCGCATGAAAAATCCCAATGAAAGGCAAGGGGCTACTGTGGCTGCCAAGGCAGCACATTATCTGGATGTAAACAGCGGCGCGGTGGTGCCGGGAATTCAGTTATCGACAACTTTTGCCAGAGATGATCGTTACGCACCTATCAATGCTGCAAATTTGTATGCAAGAGATGATAACCCGACTTTCATTCATGCGGAGCGTACCCTTGCCGATCTTGAAAATGGCGAAGAGTGCCGGTTGTTTGCCTCCGGTATGGCGGCTATTGCCTCTGTTTTTTATTCGCTGACACCTGGCTCACACGTGGTACTGCCGGATGCTATGTACTGGGGGGCTAAGCTTTGGATTCACGACCATTGCAAACGTCAGGATATCTTTATCAGTGAGTATGACACAGCAGATGCATCGACCATAGAAGCCTGTGTGGCTGATCAAAACCGGACTAATCTGGTCTGGGTTGAAACCCCTTCCAATCCGATGATGCATGTAACAGATATAGCGCTCGCATCAGATATCGCTCATCAATACGATGCGTTGGTCTGTGTAGACAGCACTGCTGCAACACCGGTGTTTTCCAGACCGTTGGATCTGGGTGCGGATCTGGTCGTGCATTCTGCTACCAAGTATCTCAATGGTCACAGTGATGTATTGGCGGGTGCTGTTGTGACCCGAGATGAACACCCGCTATGGGAGGCACTCAGTACCGAGCGCAGTATGGCAGGTGCGGTGATTGGCTCGTTCGAGGCGTGGTTGTTGTTGCGTGGTATGCGAACATTGTTTGTACGGGTGGAGCGTGCAGCAGAAAATGCCATGCAAGTTGCAGAATTCCTTGAGCAACATCCGGCAGTTGAATCTGTCAGCTACCCGGGGCTTTCAAGTCACCCCGGTCATGAGGTTGCAAAGCAGCAAATGCAAGGTGGCTTTGGTGGCATGTTGTCTTTTCAGGTGAACGGTAATGCAGAAACTGCTCTGAAGGTTGCCGGAGCAATGCAAATTATTACCAGTGCCACTTCGCTAGGCGGAGTAGAAACGCTGATAGAACACAGACATACTCTGGAGCCTGCTGAAAACATGATTCCCGAGAATCAACTGCGCTTATCGGTTGGAATTGAAAGGCTGGAGGATTTGCTGGACGATATCGAGCAGGCGCTGTCGTCGGTATGAGATAGCGCTATGGAAGATTTTCTATCAATTGTCAGGAACGGGCCAGGCTACTAAGTTATCAAGCTATGGGGTTACCAGGCTATCGGATTACCGGGCCATGGAATTATCAGGCTGACTCAAGGTAGTTGACTGGTACCAGATTGGGCGCAGGTTGTAACTGCTTTTCTATCGATCTGATCATCATGCCAGCCACATCGTGACCGGTTGCATCTTCAATGCCCTGTAATCCAGGGGAGGAGTTTACTTCGAGCAATAAGGGCCCGCGATTGCTTCTGATGATGTCCACACCTGCAACGCTGAGGTTCATAGTTCGGGCGGCTTTAACAGCCAGTGTTTCCTCTTCCGGCGTAATTTCGGTCAGCGATGCCTCACCTCCACAATGAAGGTTAGCGCGAAACTCACCCGGTGCGGCGCTTCGCTGGATTGCAGCTGCCACTTGACCGTCAATCATGAAACATCGCAGGTCTTTGCCTGCCGCTTCTTCAACGAACTCTTGCACCAACAGATTAGCGCGCAGCGATTTCATTGCGTTGATTACGCTTTCGGCAGCTTTGGTTGTTTCAGCCAGTACTACCCCTTTTCCCTGCGTGCCTTCCAGTAGTTTTACAATCAAAGGTGCGCCGCCGACCATTTCGATCAGATTGTCTGTGTCGTTAGGTGAGTTTGCATAGCCTGTCACTGGAATATCAAGTCCCTGTTCCTGCAGCATCTGCAAAGAGAACAGTTTGTCTCTCGATTGGGTAATTGCTGCGGAATTGTTTAAAGCGTAAACGCCGAGACTTTCAAAATGTCTGGTAATCGCACAGCCATAGAATGTCATCGAAGGTTTGATTCTGGGGATTACCGCATCCAGATCGTTAAGTATTCGGCCATCTCGGTAATGCACAGCCGGCGAGTCAGCGTCGAGCTTCATATAGCACTGTCTGATATCCAGAAACACCATCTTATGGCCGCGCTTCTCACCTGCTTCGATTATTCGCCTGTTGCTATAAAGGTTAGGGTTGCTGGCAAGTAATCCAATTTTCAAACCAGCGCCCGGCAGCGGCATCACTTTGCCGTACAGCAGTTCTAGTTGCTCATCCGGGACATCACCAAAGAGGAACTCTTCTTCGCTGTCGACCAGAATTCGACGACTCATCGCTTCGCGACCGAGTAGCATCCTGTATCCCATCGCATCACGATTAGTCAGGGTAAGTTCTATATCCCAGGTCGATCCATTAAGGGTCATAGGCGTTTGAATGACGAAACGTTTTTCGCTTGTCCCATTGGAGCTTCTAATGTTTCTGCGGCCTATAACCGGGGCCTCACATCTTATCGTTGCGCGTCTGCTCTTTTGCAAAGGATGCAGATCGAAACGAACCCACTGTGTTGAATCGCGTGTGAACGGTTCAATGTTGAAGGCGTGAATGGAGGAGGTCTTGGCACCAGAATCAACTCGTGCTTTGACAGCTGCAATATCAAGCAGTGGGAGTGAGCACCACTCTTTTGAGCCCGCGATAAATTTGTTTTGCATAGTTGGATCTAATAAGACGATGTCTGCTTTATAGTCGTCATGTACCAAAAATGAAGTGTGAAGTAGCGCAACATTTGTACCGTTTGTAGCAGGCTTTAAGTGTCAATCGTTTGTCAGTTAGACATTCATTGCATTACCAAACAGGCTGACCGCTTTTATTCTTTTGCGGAATAGCTAACACTTGCGCAATCGGAAGTGATATGCGGGTGCTGTGTTTGTTCGGATGGTGCAAATATGAGATCGATAGAACATAGGCGTTACACTTGTTTTAGGCTGTCTTTGTTCTGTTTCACAAATCGGATGATGTTGTATTACCAAGCTGGTAAAGCTTGTGGCAAGTCCGCTTTATAATATTGATAGCGAGTATTCTCGAACCCGTTAGGCACAGGTGCGGAACAGCATCAGGTTTGACGGCCTTCCGGGTTGCACCGGAGGTGGAGAATGATTCACGCGGAAAAATGATGAGAACCAAATTTAAAATTGGTGGTGTAAATCAAAGTAGTAGTGCGCTTCTGGACAATGATCTGACTCTCGTTGAGAACGTCAGTCGTTTGTTTGGAAGTAGATACAAACCAGTCAGGGAACTCAGCGATATAGAGTTTCTTTCATTGTTTGATATCCCGACAGTCAATGGGCTTCTCAACAATGGGTTTAACCTGAGATCTAATGCTGCATTGATCGAACATTACCGTGCCCGCGTGGAGTCAGAGTGGGTCACTGCACCTGCCCATCTGGCCGACCTTGGAATCAATACAGATCACTGCGACACGGATGAGTTGGTAGCGAGAGCCAATCAGGTACTGAGCCTTGATCTGGAGTGGAGTGGGGTGCCTCCGGAGTTGAACTGCGGTGGTGAAATCGATTGGCAAAATAACATTCTTAATAATCAGGCCTGGCTTGCGCGTTTGAACCGTCACAGCTGGTGGCCACTTCTGGGTCTTGCATACCAGCGTACGGGTGATGAAAAATATGCTGTGACTTTCGCAAGGCAGATGTCTACCTGGGTGGCGCACCTGGATCATTGTGATGCATCAGAAGAAAGTGTCTGGTCATGTAAGCAGGTTGCCCTGCGTTTACGGGTAAGCTGGATTCCGGCATTTGGTATGTTTTTCAAGTCACCCTACTTTAACAATGCACGCAAGCTTGAAATGATGCGTGCCATTTTCGATCAGGCTCGTTATCTGAAAAGTCAGAAGACCAGTGATAACCTGGTATTTAATGGTGGGTTGGTTTGCGCCGGTATTTCTTTTCCTGAACTTCGTGAATCGAAAGGCTGGCGGAAGACAGCTGTTGATCGCTGTCGATCGAGTTTTAAGTCAGGTTTAAGTAAAGCGCCCGGCAAAAAGCCACCTTGTGAGTTATCCAACTCTTCCAACTTGTTGGCCTTTAGTGACAGAGAACTTGCCATTGTCTGATAGACCATCGGTCTGACACTAGAGTTTTTTTATTTGTCCTAACTCGCGCTTGATATTTAGAGCATGTTGTTGGTGCCATTCGGGATCGCTGTTGCCAGCTGAATACATCCCGTTGACGTAACTTTGTGCGACTGACTCTAGTTGTACCCGGTACTGCGGCCACCTCTCGCAAGCACGCGCTATGTACGTGGTGACGGTTTCACCGGGTTGTCTTGGTAATCCGTTACGATGAAGTTTTGTTGCCAGCTTTCGCCAGTATTTATCACAAGGCGAATGTTTCTCTCTGGCAAAGTCGTCGTAAGGTTTCAGAATAATAAGTGCCCACAGGCAAGCTGCTGCAATGAATGCGAGCACTATCATCCAGGCGCTTGGTTTTTCAATGCCGAGCTTGCGCCAAAGCGCGCTTTGGTCATCACTGTCAAAGCCGATCACCAGACGCTGCCAGGCAAAGTTGATTGCATCCCACTTTAACGACACGGTGTTAAAAAGTGGCCATTCTATGTTGTTGAGCAGATTCTGTGACGAGTCATTCCGAAGCGCCTCTATAGCACCTCGTTCCACCCTCTCCGGCGATACTGCCGCGGTCGGATCAAATCTCTGCCAGCGTGTATCAATATAAGCCTCGGTCCAGGCATGTGCATCAGATTGTCTTACGATCATGTAGTCGTCACTCATCTGCCCACCCTGATAGCCAGTGACTACACGTGCAGGTATGCCCGCTGCACGAAGTAGAAATACAAAACTGCCGGAATAATGCTCGCAAAACCCGCGGCGTGAATTAAAAATAAAATCATCCACAGAGTTTCTGCCGAGTTTGGGTGGATTCAGTGTGTAGTGAAAAGGTTCGTTGTGGAACCACTGCAACAACGCTTGAGCCAACAAAGAGTCGTTCGGATATTTTGAGCGCATTTCCTCTGCGAAGGCTCTGGCTTTTGGATTAGAACTGGTGGTGATAAGGTTTGCAGTATCAGGTGTTTTCTCCGGTGTGAATTGGTCTGTAAGCAGGGAAGTCGCACGGTATCTGAGTGGTTGATCAACTGATCTTGAGGTGTTTATTTGTAGCTCGTCATTGAGTGATACTTTGAGCTTTTTGTTGTTGGTCGGGATTGGAATGCTTGTTGGTGTATCGAGTGCCAATAACCACGGTTGGTAGTTGGCAACCATGGTGACTGTATAGTTTAAAGTGCGACCGTGGCTTTGTGTGGCGGCAAACTGCCGAGTTGACGAGTTATCATTTCGAATCTGCTGTGGCCTGACAAACCAATCATGACCATCAAAACCGGTGAGCACAGGACCGCGCCAGTACAACTCATGTAGGGCCGGTGGGGATCCATCAAATTCAACCCGGAAAGCTACTTCGTTCGATTTTGATATCGATGCGATACTTCCTGGTGACATAGTTGCCGACAGACCCGTTGTCGCATTATCGCCGCTGCCACCGCTCCAGGGTGATTGTGAAATTCTGGGTACCGCGACAAACAGGATTAACGCAATTGGCATAGCTTGCAGGAACAGTTTTGCAGTGATGTGTACCATGGTTCTGGTGTCGGTCGCAGCGGTGCCGCGTTGCAAAACAAATAGCGAAAGACCGATAAAGTAAAGGGACGGTATTGAGAGAATTGCAGACACCAGAGACTGCCTGAAAAAGAACTGGGTTATTAGAAGAAATGCGCACAATATAACTAATAAGCTGACATCGTAGTTCTTTTTTGTCTCGATGTATTTGAAGCTCAGAAGCAAGAACAAAAATGCTACACATGGATCTCGACCGAATAAATAACCATAGTGTGCAAATACTGCAATTACTGCCATCAGTAGAAATAACAGTGTGAGTTTTTGCGGTATCAGTGGAGAATCGAATTTACTGGATCTTATCTTTGCGAAAGTCAGCCCGATACCCGGTAGGGTAAGCCACAAAGGCAGATGTAGCATTAGCGGAAGCTGTGATAAAAAAACGGTGATGCCGAGCATCTGCACACTTTGTCTGGATATCGGCTTCTCTGAAGTCTCGGTATTTTTTGCGGCGGATGTTTTTTCGGTAGCCTTTGTAGGCTGAGTCCGGGGCCAGACTTTCGCTATGATACTTTGACGACTAAACATGAGCCCTAGCTACCACGACTATTGTTGTTGTGCCCTGGCTGCTCACGTTCATCAGTGGCCGATTCATAATTGGCCAATTCATGAGCGGCCGAATTATAAGTAGCTAGCGCACGCAGACAGGTTTCATAGTGCTCCTGTCCACTGGCAAGATCCAACGACTTATAACCAGGCAGCTCAAAAGTATGTGCGATATTTTCGCCTTTTGCGCGAAGGATCCATCCACACATTCGTGATAGCCTTTGCTCTGTATCCAGGTGAGCCGGTGTATCTTGCCACCTGATAGAGATTTCGCGCTGCTCCGCTTCGGCTTCAAATTGTTTTGTATACCAACCTGCACCACTGGCGACTCGCTTCCATGCGACCCTGGAGGGTGAGTCGGTATTTTCGTATGTCTTCAAGCCACTGAATTCCTGTTCTCCAACATGTTTTACCAATGGTTCTGCAGTGTTTGCACTATTACTTTTGAAGTCCGCCGAGGGACGCTCCGGTGTCGGGTAGATGTGACTATGTGCCGGCGTGTGCAAGTAACCCCAGCCGCGCCAGAGTCCTAACGGGAAGTCACTTGAAACAGTCAGTCTCCCCAGATGATGAATACCTCGCGTGGCGTCTGAAACAGTCAGCGTTGCTTCTGTGATTTCCAGCGCTTTAATATCGAAAATCGCTGTTGCTTCAGCATTGTTGAGGCTGATAGAACTTCTATGTCTTTTTGCCTCCTCGCTAATTCGGACCGTATAAATCAGTTCGGAATCTGCGAAGGTATCGCTGGAATTGATGGATATAAATTTTATATTTACCAGATTCTTGTAAGTCGCCAGCAGACATGATGCAAAGAGTCCTATCAGGATAAAGCACAATGCGTAGCCGAGGTTCAGGCCGTAGTTGATTGAGGCCATCAGCATGATGGCAATAACACAGATAAATGCCATGCCACGACTACTTGGGAGAATATAAATTCTCTCGTGTTGTATTGTCAGTGGCAATGCATCTTTTGCACTGGAACGAAAGAGTCGTTGAGCAACACGACTTTTTTTTTCGGAATTGTTTGTCGCAGTGCCGTTGATGTCGGCTGCGAATGCTGGTTGACTCATAAGTCTAGCTGACTTCCACCGACGTTAGCAGCTCATTGATCAAAGGTAGCCCTTTGCGTAGCGATCCGGCAATGCGATGAGATGCAACACTGGGAAAAACGCTTTGTACGTCATCAGGTAACACCATCTCTCTGCCATGCAACAACGCCCATGCTCTGCACATAGACAACAGGCTAAGGCCTGCGCGCGGGCTGAGTCCTGTACGGCATTTTCCATTAATGGCCATCTCACGTGTGGCGGCAAGCAATCTCTGAACATAGTCGAGCACAGCCGGTGCGGTATGGATCTGTTTTGCCTTTGCCTGCCAGTACAACAAGTCGTCTGTAGTCATGACAGGGAGTGTCGCGTCGAGTAGATCGCGTCGATCAGTGCCTGCAAGTATTTCGCGCTCTGAGTTGCTGTCGGGATACCCGAGCTCAATGCTGACCATAAAGCGATCGAGCTGTGACTCTGGCAGAGGGTATACCCCGAGTTGTTCCAGAGGGTTTTGTGTAGCTATTACAAAAAACGGATTATTCAGCGGGTAAGTATTGCCATCAGCGGTAACCTGACTTTCTTCCATGGCCTCCAGTAGTGCGCTTTGCGTCTTTGGCGGCGCACGATTGAGTTCGTCAGCCAGCAATAAGGAGGTAAATATCGGTCCCTGATGAAATTTAAAGGTCTGTTCGTGGACGTCAAAGATGGATATGCCGATGACGTCCGCCGGTAGCAGATCGCTGGTGAATTGCACCCGATTCCAATTCAGTCCGATGGTCGCTGCCAGCGATCGTGCCAGTGTGGTCTTGCCAACACCAGGAATGTCCTCTAGTAGTAAGTGTCCTCCGGCAAGCAATGTCGCAAAAGCCAGCTTGAGCTCATTCGATTTCCCCACAACTATCGAATCCAGCTGTGCAATCACTTCGTCCAAATGGTGAAGTTCTGCATTATTTGCGTTTGTTGGCATAGGTTTCTTTGCTCGCTTAGGCGCTGTTAAAAGATCGGCATTTTCAGCGACAGCTTGAAGGTCTTTGCCAGGTTGGGCCCGGTAATCGCGAATTTGAGTCCTAAGCTTGAAATGGGAAACGGGCGCTTGTCACTATTTTAAACTTGAATTTGCGTTCGTTTACCTTAGCCACTTGTATTCATGGACACTCTTTCCCGATAATAGATCGCTGATTTGGGGGCGGTGGCGCTTTTGGAAGTTTCTGTATGCCTTATCCTTGATCAACAAAGATTTGCTAAAGTAAATAAAAATATTAAGAGGCCGATAACAAGGCCCGTAGCGGTTTAACCCTGTGGTATGGGCGACAAACGCATACGTTCAGTTTTGGTTCCAAACGTGATCCTAGACTGCAGCCGATTGTCCCTGATGGAGCAAGAATGAAATGCTTGGACTAGTGACTAACAACAACGCCAACTCAATCTATACGCTGAGGATCCCTGGCAGAAAAGGGGTGATCGGTATGACGCCGTGTCCGGGCATCCGTATAGAGTCGCCACGCCGCGGTAATGTTCAAAAAAATCTTCGCCGGGATTTGGCAGCCTGCCAGCAATGGGGTGCCAGCGGTATTGTCACTCTTAATGAGCCTGATGAATTGCATGGCCTTGGGTTAGGTGATCTTGGCAATCACGCGATGCACTCGGGTTTTTGGTGGAGACACTTGTCAATAGCGGATATGGACGTTCCCGATGATTCTTTCGAGGATCTCTGGGCAGTTGAAGGTAAACAGATCGTAGCGTCCCTGATAGCTGGAGAGCGAGTCATTCTGCATTGTCTGGCTGGATTGGGCCGTACAGGAATGATTGCTGCCAGATTACTGGTAGATATGGGGATGTCGCCGGAACTGGCGGTGAGAGAAGTTCGCAAGGTGAGGCCTCGTGCCATACAGACCGATGAACAGGAAAAATACGTTTATCGTTTCGGACGCAAGCCACGGCAACTTGCTCAGAAGCCCTCCGGCGGATCATTTGCCACTATGCCGCGTGGCCCGATCAAAGGCTTCGGTACCTGACTATCACCTGTTTCAGAGCATCTAACTAAACAAAGACCGCTGCTATTGCAGCGGTCTTTTTGGTTATGGATAACTATTTTCTGCGCTTTAGACCGCTGGTGTAATGTGATATCGTCATCAAGGCGACGCTACAATATGCCGGAATTAGATTTTTCTGCAATGAAAACAAGAGCCTCTGGAGGATGACATAAATGCAGAAGTCCCTGAATATAGATCCGTCGAAGTGCACGGGTTGTCTGCAGTGTGAAATGGCGTGTTCGCTGGAGAACGAAGGCGTGTTTAACACGGCGAAATCCAGAATCAAAGTATTTACCTTTCATGAAGAAGGTA